>JAZBOM010000404.1:0-2236 GCA_036351205.1 Thermoleophilia bacterium
CAGTGTCATGACCTGCGCCGACATGATGAACGGTTGCGGCCTGCTGAACGGCTCGAAGATCCTCTCCTACCCGCACATGGTGATGGAGAGCGAGGTCTACGGGATCGTGCAGAAGGTCGCCGGCGGGGTCGTCGTGGACGACGAGACCCTGGCCCTCGAGGCGATCAAGCGCATCGGACCCAACGGCACGTACCTGGCCGAGAAGCACACCCGTCGCCACATGAAGGAGATCTGGCGCCCGACGGTCTGGGACCGCACGCCCTACGACGTGTGGCTGCAGGGCGGCAGGCAGGGCGCCCTCGAGAAGGCGACGGAGGTCGCCGACGAGATCCTCGACACGTACGAGCCCGCCCCGCTCGCGGAGGACGTGCGCGCGGAGCTCCGCGCCATCGTCGACCGCGCCGACCAGGAGCTGGCCGGGGTATGACGGCGGCGGTGCGCGCCACGACGGACCTTGCGGGGGCCCGGTGAGCGAGGCTCGCCTGGTCGTCTGGGACGACGACGCCTGCTGGCGCGTCCACGACGCGACCCTCGCCGTGCTCGAGGAGACGGGGGTCGAGGTGCGCGAGGCGCGCGCCCGCGAGCTGCTCGAGGGGGCGGGCGCGCGCCTCGACGGCACGCGCGCCCGCATCCCGGCCGCACTCGTCGACCGGGCACTGCAGACGGCGCCGCGCCGTTTCGCCCTGAAGTCGCGACCCGAGGTCGCGGGCAGCGGGCACGCGCGGCGCGGCGAGCCGGCCGCGCTCGAGATCGCCGACGGCTACAGCCACTTCGGCACCGGTTCGGACTGCATCTACATCTGCGACCCCGACTCCGGCGAGCGCCGGCGGGTCACGACCGCCGACGTCGAGGGCATGGCGGCGCTCTGCGAAGAGCTCCCCGACATCGACTTCGTCATGTCGATGGGGCTGCCGGCCGACGCGGCCGCGGCGACGGGCGACCTCGCCCAGTTCGCGGCTATGCTCGCCGGTACGCGCAAGCCGCTGCTCACGACGGCCCACGACGGGGGCTCGCTGCGCCGCATGCTGGCGATGGCCGAGCTCGCCGGCGAGGGGCGCAGCTTCGGCTGCTACGCCATGCCGAACCCGCCCCTCGTGCACTCGGCCGAGGCGCTCGACAAGGTCCTCGCCTGCGCGGGGCTCGGCGTCCCGCTCGTGTACGCGCCGGCCCCGGCGGCCGGCACCACGGCGCCGGCCTCTCTGGCCGCGACCGTGGTCGTCGGCAACGCCGAGACCCTCAGCGGCCTCGTCCTCCACCAGCTCGCCGCACCGGGGGCGCCGTTCGTCTATGGGGTGGGCTGCGGCGCCTTCGACATGCGCACCGCGGTCGACGTGTACGGGGCCCCCGAGCACTTCCTCGGCAACGCCGCCGCGACCGACCTCGCGCGACTCTACGGCCTGCCGAGCTTCGCCTACGCCGCGGTGGCCGACGCCAAGCTCTTCGATGAACAGTGGGCGGCCGAGGCGGCGATCACGACCGTCCTCGGGGCGCTGTCGCGGGCCACCCTGCTGCACGACGTCGGGTACCTCGAGTCGGGCCTCCAGAGCTCGTACGAGACCATCGTCCTCGGCGACGAGCTGGTGCGGTACGCTCGTGCCCTGCTCGCCGAGGTCTCGGTCGACGCCGAGGCGCTGGCCCTCGACGAGATCGCCGCGGTCGGGCCCGGCGGCAGTCACCTGGGCCGGCCCTACACGCGCAACCACCACCGCGACTTCTGGCGGCCCGACCTCATCGACCGGACCGCCCATGAGCGTTGGCGGGCCTCCGGGGCCACGACCCTGAAGGAACGCGTGCGGCGGCGCACCGAGGAGCTCCGCGCGGCGCCGCGGTCGTACACGCTCGAGGACTCGGCGCGCATACGTATCACCGAACTGGCCACGGCGAGCGGAGGTGCAGGATGAGCCCGGAGCCCGAGGTCGCGGTCACGCCGGCGCGGCTCGATCTGCGCGTACTCGGCGACGACGAGCTCGCCGCCCTGCACGAACGGGCGCTCCGGCTGCTGGCGGACGACGGCGTCCTGGTCGCCGGAGAGGTGGCCGCGGGGGCCTTCGCCGCCGCCGGTGCGCGCGTCGCCGAAGGACGCAGCCGCATCGCGCCGGAGCTCGTCGCCGCGGCCCTCGCCGGGGCGCCGGCACGCTTCACCCTCGGGGCTCGCCTCGAGGGCCGCGACGTCGAGCTCGGCGCCGGCACGGTGGGGCTCGCGACCGGCGGTCCGGCGACGCTCACGCTGGCGGCG
>JAZBOM010000405.1:0-2100 GCA_036351205.1 Thermoleophilia bacterium
CGTTGCGCTCCACATCGCTCGCGGACGAGCCCGGGGCGACGGTGACGACGGTCAGGTAGGGGAAGGTGAGGTCGGGGATCAGCTCCTGCTTCAAGGAGGTGATGCCGAACAGGCCGAGCAGCACGACGGCGAGCGCGGCGAGGACGACGATGGATCGGTTGTGCAGGGAGGTCTTGGTGAGCCAGCTCATGCGTCGCCTCTTCGTTCGTCGGGTTCACGGGGGCCGGTGACCGGCTTCGCGCCGCGCGTGGCCTGCCAGCGTTGGAGCAGACCGGGGATCTCGGTCTTCAGGAAGTCGAGGAACTCGGCCAGTTCGCGCAGGAGCAGGACGTTGGACGCCGTCTGGTCCCTGCCGGCGGCGAGCTCGAGACAGCGGTGGACGAGGTCGTCGAGGGCCGCGATGCGGTCCAGGTGGAGGACCGCGTCCATCTGGCCGGCCAGGGCACGGTAGGAGTCGCCCCGCCGCCCGGGCCGGCTGACGCGCTCCACCAGACCGGCCTGCAGCAGCGACCGCGTCGCCACGCTGACCGCGGCCTTGCTGACCCCGAGCGCCTCGGCGATCTCGGTGAGCGACTGGACGGGCGGGTCGCAGAGCAGCAGCCAGGCGCTGACCCTCCCGGACATGCGCGTGCCGCCCAGCTCCTCGTGCAGGAGCCCGAACTCCTCGGCCAGCAGCCGCGCTTCGCGCGCCCGTCGTCGCTCGTCCACGAGGCCTCCCGCCTTCGTCAACAACGTCAAGTGCGTAAACTACGGAGTGAACGAAGGCGCCGCAACCCGGCGCCGGCTCAGGCGCCGGCGAGGTCGGCGAGGCGGTCGGCGGCGGCGGCGACGCGGTCGGCGTTGCGCAGCGCCGACAGCCAGCGTGCCGGGATGCCCGCCTCGCCGTGGACGGCGCCGGCGAGGGCGCCGGTGATGGCGCCGACGGTATCCGCGTCGTTGCCCTTATTGACGATCAGGCAGAGGGCCTCCTCGACGCTGGCGCTGCGGGTGACGGCCCACAGCGCCGCCTTGAGGCTGTCGAGGACGAAGGCCGAGCACTCGATCTCTTCGGGCTCGGCGAGCAGGGCGTCGAAGAGGGCGGCGCTGACGCGGCTGTCCTCGTCGGTGACGCGCTCGGCGAGGCGCGGCACCTCGTCGAGGAGACGGTCGTTCACGGCCGCGACGAGCAGGTCGTTGAAGGCCTCGCACGCCCAGCCGGCGAGGCGGTCGAAGTGCGTCAGCGTGGACTCGCGCTGCGAGACGAGGCGGCGCTCGTCCGGGTCGCGGAAGTAGCGCAGGGCGATCGGCGCGCAGCGCATCAGGCTGCCGTTGCCGGCCATCGGCTGGCCGAGGATCTCGAAGGCGCGCCGCGAGGCAAGGTCCCAGGGCGTGCCGGCCCGGTAGCTCAGCATCACCGTGCGGACCGTGAGGCTGACGTCGCGCGGCGCGCTCTCGAACCAGGCGCGGTAGCGCTCCATCACGTCCTGGGGCTCGAAGTCGCCGGTCTCGGCGAGGCTCTCGGCGAGGCAGAGCATCATCTCGGTGGCGTCGGTCGTCTCGCCCGGCTCGACCTCGTGGCAGCCGCCGCCGATCATCTCGGTGATGACGCCGTACCGCTCGACCACCTGCTCGGCGCTGAGGAACTCCGCCGGGGCGCCGAGCGCGTCGCCGGCGGCCAGCCCGAGAAGGACGCCACGGAACCTGCCCCGGAGGTCGCTCACCGCGGCACCTGGCGGCGGGCGGCGCGCGGCGTGCGGCGTGCGGTGAGCCACCGGCGTGAGAGGTCGCTCATCGCAGCACCTCGCGGCGGGCGGCGCGCGGCGCGCGGCTTGCGGTGAGCCACCGGCGTGGGAGGTCGCTCACTGCAGCACCGCGCGAGCCAGGCGCTCGTAGAACAGCGCCTGGTAGACGACGTCGTCGACGCGGATGCGCTCGTCGGGCGCGTGCTCGCGGCCGCCGTCCATGGCGTAGAGGTCCTCGTGGACGAAGGGGGCGATGCCGTACGCGACACAGTCGGGGAAGGCCTCGCGCAGCCAGCGCGAGTCGGTGAAGCTGCCGGAGACCATCGGCGCCAGCGTGGTGCCGGGCAGGTCGCGGGCGAGCACGCGCTCGATCGCCGCC
>JAZBOM010000406.1:0-2237 GCA_036351205.1 Thermoleophilia bacterium
AGCTTGTCCTCGAGGCGGCGGATGCGCATGTGCTCGTCGCGCTCGTAGAGGAACATCGAGAGGCCGCGGCCGTCGGTGGTGCCTTCCTCACTGCGCGCCAGCACGAGCGAGACCTGGCCGCAGCCGTTGGTGATGAAGCGCTTCACGCCGTTGAGGCGCCAGACGCCGTCCTCGCCGAGGGTCGCCTTGAGCTGCACGTTCTGCAGGTCGCTGCCCGCCTCGGGCTCGGTGAGCGCCATCGAGCCGGTCACCTCGCCGCTGGCGAAGCGCGGCAGGTAGGCCTCCTTGAGCTCCTCCGAGGCGAACTTGTTGACCGTCTCGGAGATGTCCTGGAGGCCGAAGATGTTCATCAGCGCCGGGTCGGCGCGCGAGATCATCTCGACGATCATGACCGACACGGCGACGGGGAAGTTGAGGCCGCCGTAGCGCCGCGGCAGGGTGATGCCCATGAGGTCGGCCTGTCTGAGACGCTCGAGCGACTGGCTGATGCCGCCGGCGTAGCAGACCTCGCCGTCGACGAGGGCCGAGCCCTCGCGGTCGACGGCCTCGGCCCGCGGGGCGACGAACTCGCCGGCGATGTCGCCGGCGATCTCGAGCGCGCGCTCGTACGAGTCGAGGGCGTCCTCGAGGTCGCGCGGGGCGTAGGCGAAGTCGCGCGCCTGCGCGTACTCGTCCTCGCGCAACGCCACGATGCGCGCGAGGTCGAGGCGGCGCAGCGTGGCGCCGAGGTCGGCGTTGTCGGTGAAGAAGTTGCTCACCCCGTCCCCTTCTTCCTGTAGGCGCGGATCAGCAGGGGGATGACCTTGTGCAGGTCGCCGACGACGCCGTAGTGGGCGACCGAGAAGATGGGCGCCCCCGGGTCCGAGTTGATGGCGAGGATGCGCGCCGACTGATCCATGCCGGCGCGGTGCTGCACCGAGCCGGAGATGCCGCAGGCGATGTAGAGCTTGGGGCGGACGGTGACGCCGGTCTGGCCGACCTGGTGGTCGTGGTCGATCCAGCCGGCGTCGACGGCGGCGCGCGAGGCGCCGACGACGCCGCCGACGGTGTGGGCCAGCTCCTCGACCAGGGCGAAGCCCTCGGCCGAGCCCACCCCGACCCCGCCCGAGACGACGATGCGCGCGCCCTTGAGATCGACCGACTTCTGCTCCTGGACGCGGCGCACGATGCGCACCGCGAAGTCGGCGTCGTCGAGGAGGATGGGGCCGTCGGCCGCGGCGACGTGGCCGCGCTCGACGGCGACCTCGACCACATCGCCGCTCCGCGACTCGTCCGCCTCCGGCATGACCATCACGCCTTCGCGCACGGTCGCCATCTGCGGCACGTGCCCGGGGCTCACGATAGTGGCGACGATGTTGCCCCCGAAGGCGGGGCGGATCTGGTAGAGCAGGTCCTTGGTGACGACGCCCTTCAGCTCGAGGTCGCCGATGCGCAGGTCGGTGCAGTCGGCCGTGAGCCCGGTGCGCAGCGTGCTGGCGACGCGGGGGCCGAGGTCGCGGCCGGTGGTGCTGGCTCCGTAGAGGACGATCTGCGGCCGGTGGCGGCGCACGAGGCCGGCGACGAGGCGCGTGTAGGGCAGGGCGAGGTACTGCGCGAGGTCGTCGTGGTCGGCGAGGTAGACGGTGTCCGCGCCGCGCGCGACGAGGGCGGGCGCGAGGGCCCTGACGGGCGCGCCCGCCCCGGCCACCATGGCGCCGACCTTCACGCCGAGCCGGTCGGCGAGCTCGCGGGCGCGGCCGAGCAGCTCGAGGCTGACCTCGGCCGCGACGCCGTCGCGCTGCTCGACGAAGACCCAGACGTCGCCGGCGCCGGCGCCGTGAGCGACCGCGGCCCCGGCCGTCGTCGCCTGGGTCTGCGTCTCAGCCAAGGATGTGCTCCTCGATCAGCTCCTGCACGAGCTCGGCGATGCCGTCCTCGGTGGGCTCGACCATGCGCGCCTCGCTCTGCGCCAGGACGACGCTCTCGATCTCCTTGACGCGCGTGGGCGAGCCGCGCAGCCCGACGAGGTCGCGCTCGGCGTCGACGGCGGCGTGGTCCCACTGCACGACCCTGGCCCGGCAGACCGGCCGGCCGCCGCGGTCGAGCATGCAGACCTCGGCCTCGTCGGCCTCCGGGTCGAGGTAGCTGTCGTCGTACTCGGGCAGGGCCTCGGCGGCGATGTCCTTGTAGACCATGGCCAGCTTGACGCTCGGCGGCCGTGGGTCGTTGGCCTCGGAGGTGACGGTCAGGAGCGCCGG
>JAZBOM010000407.1:0-2259 GCA_036351205.1 Thermoleophilia bacterium
GCCACAGCTTGCGCAGGCCGACGGCGAGCAGAAGCGCCCCCACCACGAGCCCGTCGAGGACCAGGACGGCGCCCGCGAGGCGGCGCTGGGTCAGGAACTCGAGGCCGAGCGCCCCGAGCAGCCGGTCGGAGAACGCGACGCCGACGGCGACGAAGACCGTGTAGGAGAGCAGCACGACGCCGAGCGCCGCCACGAAGACCCAGCGCTTGAGCCCGATCCCCGGGTAGAGCCAGTCGAGGTACCGTCGCATCGTCGCCTCCGCCCGCGCCGCGCGACCTAGTCGCGAGCGACGTCGCGGTGCCGCGCGACCGTGTAGTAGCCCTGCTTCTGGTACCGGTCGGCGATGGCCTCGGCGATGGCGACGGAGCGGTGGCGTCCGCCGGTGCAGCCGACGCCGATCGTCAGGTGCGCCTTGCCCTCGGCCGCGTACTTCGGGAAGAGGAAGTCGAGCAGTGCGAAGAGCCGCTCGAGGTACTCCTCGGTGCCCGAGGAGCCCAGCACGTAGTCCCTGACGGCGGCGTCGAGGCCGGTGAGCGGGCGCAGCCGCAGGTCGTAGTGCGGGTTGGGCAGGAAGCGCACGTCGAAGAGCAGGTCGGCATCGATGGGGATGCCGTACTTGTAACCGAAGGAGACGATGGCGAACACGATCGACGAGCGCCGCCCGTGGCGGATGACGTCGGCGTTGAGCCGGGCCTTGAGCTCGTGGATGTTGCTTGCGCTGGTGTCGATGACCACGTGGGCGCGCTCGCGCAGCCCGGCGAGGCGGCGGCGCTCCTCACGGATGTCGTCGATCACGCTGCCGCCGCCGGCCAGCGGGTGGCGGCGGCGCGACTCCTTGAAGCGCCGCACCAGGGCCTCGTTCGAGGCCTCGAGGAAGATCAGCGTGTAGTCGACGCCGCGCTCGCGGAGCTCGTCGAGCAGGTGCTCGGTCTGCTCGAAGTACACGCCGCCGCGCACGTCGCTGACGATCGCCACGCGGTCGACCTTGCTGCCCTCGCGGCGGAAGAGGTCGACCAGCGTCGGCACGAGCTCGGGCGGCAGGTTGTCGACGCAGAAGTAACCGGCGTCCTCGAACGAGTCGAGCGCCTGCGACTTGCCGGCCCCCGAGAGGCCGGTGAGGATCACGAACTCAAGGCCGCCCGTCATCACGCCCCCTCGCCCGCCGGCCGCGCGGCCGCTTGAAGCAACGGTCGCCGGACCAGCGTCGCGCCCGGGCCGCCCTCGCCTGCCGGCAGCCAGCCCTCGAGCCGCAGGAGGCGGGCCTTCCACGTCGGGTCGTCGCCGTAGGAGCCCAGCGTGCCGTCGTTGTGGATCACGCGGTGGCAGGGCAGCAGGATCGGCAGCGTGTTGCGCGCCATGACCGAGCCCACGGCGCGGTACGCGTTGGGCCGGCCGGCGGCGTGCGCGAGGTCACGGTAGCTCACCGGCCGCCCGTACGGCACCGCGGCGAGCGCCGCGAAGACATCGCGCTCGAAGGTCGTGCAGCCCAACGCCGCGGTGTAAGCGGCGACGTCGAAGTCGAAGGCGACGGGCTCGCCGGCGAAGTAGCGCTCGAGCAGCTCCGACCAGGGGCCGCGCGGCACGCCTTCGCCGCGCCGCGCGGGGTCGGGCAGCTCGACCTCGAGCGGCAGGTCGCCGGCGAGCCGCACGACCCCCGCACCCCATCGCGTCTCGTACGCCTCCTCGCGGAGGCGCCCCTGCTCACCCTGTCCTGTGTAGCCGCGCATGGATCTCCCTCGCTACCTTGCGGGGCAGGCCGGGCACCTGCTCGAGCTCCTCGCGCGACGCGGCGAGGAAGCGCTCCGGGCTGCCGAAGTGTTCGAGTATCTTACGCCGCCGGACCGGCCCCACGTTGGGCAGGGCGTCGAAGAGCGCCGAGCGCCGCGTGTCGGCGGCGCGCCGCTGGCGGTGGAAGGTGATGGCGAAGCGGTGCGCCTCGTCGCGCACCCGTTGCAGCAGCAGCGACGCGGGGTCGTCGGCGGCCAGCGGCAGCGGGTCGCGGCGACCGGGCACGAAGACCTCCTCGCGCTGCTTCGCCAGACTGATGAGCGGCACCTCGACGCCGACCCCGCGCAGCGCCCCGGCGACGGCCGACAGCTGCCCCTTGCCGCCGTCGACGACGACGAGGTCGGGGCACGCCGCGAAGCTCTCGTCGGCGCGCTCCTCGCCGGGGGCGCCGAGACGGGCCGCCGCGCCCTCGCCGGCGGCGTCGGCCTGCACTGCCACGACTGTCGCGGCGGCGCTCTCGTCGGCCGCGGC
>JAZBOM010000408.1:0-2120 GCA_036351205.1 Thermoleophilia bacterium
CGGCGACCGAGATCGCGTCGTCGAAGTCGCGCGCCGTGTCGGGGTCGATGGTGAAGGTCGGCAGGCCGGCGAGGTCGCGGCGGCCGTCGTCCGCGCGCGCCGCGCGCGCCGCGACGGCCGCCGCCTCGTCGGCCACCTCGTCGTCGAACCCCTGCCGCACGCCCTTCGCCCACAGCAGGGCGCGAAGGACGGCCGCCAGGTCGTCGGCGGGCCCCAGCACCTCGACGATGCGCCGGCGGTCGCCGTGGACCGGCACCGCGAGGACGAGGTCGTCGAGGTGCGGCGGCAGGCCGCCCTTGGCCGTCAGGTAGGCGCGCTCGTCGCCGAAGACGGGCTCGAGCGACCAGAACTTGCCCCAGCGCGCGACGCGGTACGGCAGCGGCGCCGCGGGCGTGCCCGTGCGCTCCCTTCGGGTCATGGCGAGCTCAGTCGGCGCCGACGAGCGAGAGGGCGCGCTGGAGGGCCTCGTCGCGCTGGGTGTCGGGGTCGTCGACCGCCTTCACGTCGGGCTCGACGCCCTTCTCGTTGATGTCCCTGCCGGCGGGCGTGTAGTAGACGGCCGTCGTCAGCCGCAGGCTGGCGCCGTCGTCGAGCGGCACGATGGTCTGCACCCTGCCCTTACCGAAGGTGGTCTTGCCGACGATGGTGCCGCGGTCGCCGTCCTGGACGGCGGCGGCGACGATCTCGGAGGCGCTCGCCGTGTACTCGTTGACCAGCACGACGAGGGGCGCGTCGGTCTCGACCGTCTCCTGCGCCTCTAAGATCTCGAGCGGCGAGTTGCGGCCCTTGGTCGAGACGACGACGCCGTCGAGGAAGACGTTGGACACGTCGACCGCCTCGGAGAGCAGGCCGCCGCCGTTGTAGCGCAGGTCGAGGATCACGGCCGCGGCGCCGTCGTCGATCAGCCCCTGGACGTCTTCGCGCACCGTGTCGCCGGCGCCCTCGGAGAAGTCGTAGAGCTGGACGTAGCCGACCTTCGTGCCGTCGACGAGGAGCATCTTCGTCTCGGTCTGTGGGATCGGGATCGTGCGCCGTGTGACCGTGAGCACCCCGGTCGTCTTCTCGCCCTTCTTGCGCACCTCGAGCTCGACCTCGGTGCCGGCCTCGCCCTTGATGCGCGAGATGCTGGTCTCGATGGCGACGTCGCCCGTGCTCTCGCCGTCGACGCTGACGATCGCGTCGCCCGGCGCGAGCCCGGCCTCGGCCGCCGGGGAGCCCTCGAAGACGCGGGTGATCACGAGGGCGCCGTTCTTCTTCTCGAGCGCCGCCCCGATGCCCGAGTACTCGCCCTCGGTCTGCTCGCGCAGGCGCTGCGTCTCGTCGGCGTCGAGGAAGGCGGTGTAGGGGTCGTCCAGCGCCTCCAGCATGCCCCTGATGCTGCCCTCATTGAGCTCGTCGACGTCGACCTCGCGGTAGTAGCGGTCGTCGAGCTCCTCGAGGATGCGCTCCTGCAGCTCGGCGACCTCACCGGCTCCGTCGCCGACCCCGCTGAGGCGCACGACGCCGGCGTCGTTGAGCGCCCAGCCGACGAAGAAACCGCCCAGGAACCCGAGAGCGATGAGCACCACCACGATGCCCGACTTGAGGGCGCGCACGTTCGTCACCTCCGCGACGAGAGAAGCCTGACGCCCGTCACCGAGGTGACGGGTCCGTCAGGGAAGATACCTCATCGGGTCGACCGGCTGCCCATTGACCCGCGTCTCGAAGTGGAGATGCGGTCCGGTCGACAGCCCCGTCGACCCCACGTACCCGATCAGCTGACCCTGGGCGACACTCTGCCCCGCGGCCACCTTGAACGAGCTCTGATGGGCGTACAGCGTCGAGAGCCCGTCGCCGTGGTCGATGATCGTGCAGTTGCCGTAGCCCCCGTACCAGGCCGCCATGGTCACCTTGCCGCTCGCCGCGGCCTTGAGGGGCGTGCCGTACGGGGCGGCGATGTCGATGCCGGTGTGGAAGAGCTCGATGCCCAGGATGGGGTGGGTGCGCCAGCCGAAGTCCGAGACGACGGTGCCGCCGCACGGCCAGATGAGCACCCCGCTGCCGCCGCCGCTGGACGAGTTACCGCTGATGACGCTGGCCAGCGCCCGGCTCTCGGCGAGGAGGTCGCGCTCCTGCTTCTC
>JAZBOM010000409.1:0-4115 GCA_036351205.1 Thermoleophilia bacterium
CAAGGCGGTCAACTTCCAGGCCGGCTCCGAGGGCGGTATGACCGGCCTGTGCGCGGCCCTCGCCGGCGCCGACTCGCTGATCGCGGCCGGGGGCTTCGACGGCGTGCAGACCACGAGCCTCGCCAAGATGGTCCTCGACGACGAGCAGGTGGGCGCGCTGCGCCGCTACCTGCGCGAGAGCCCCATAGACGACACGACGGCGCTCATGGACGACATCCTCGAGGTCGGCATCGGCGGGCACTTCCTCGGCCGTCGCAGCACGCGCGCTCACGCACGCGACGAGGTCTGGCGGCCGGCGGTCTTCCAGCGCGGCACCTTCGAAGAGGCGACGGGCCCGGGCAGGAGCCTGCTCGAGCAGGCCGTCGCCCGGGCCGAGGCGCTCCTCGCCGCGCATGAACCCCTGCCGCTCGACCCGGCCGCCGAACGGGAGCTCGACGACATCGTCGCGGGGTGGACGGAGCGGCTTGCGGGAGCCTGAGATCCGCGCGCTCGTGCGCGGCCGGCTCCCGGCGACGCGGCGGCGCGTGAGAGACTAGAAGAGAGCTGGAGGGGCGCCGCCGCGCCGTACGCGGCGGCGGCGTCCGTACGAGACCGAGACGGTGGAGGCAGCGTGGCCCGACCGAGGATCGAGTATCTGAACGCGGAGGACCGCGACTACGTGCACGAGCAGACGGTGCGCGTGCTCGAGGAGGTCGGCATCGGCTTCAACACGCCGGCGGCGATCGACCTGCTCGAGGAGGCGGGCGCTCCCGTCGACCGCGCCCGCCTCACGGCGAAGCTGCCCTGGGAGCTCGTCGAGCGCTGTCTCGCGACCGCGCCGCGCGAGGTGCGCCTCGCGGCGCGCGACCCGCGCCACGACGTCGTTCTCGGCGACGGCTCCCTCACCTTCTGTACCGACGGCACCGGCACCTACATGTACGACGAGCTCACGGGCGAGCGCAGCGAGGGCAGCGCCGCTGCACTGCGCACGGTGATGACGCTCTTCGACGCCCTGCCCGAGGTCGACTACGCCTGGCCGTCGATCTCGGCCCGCGACCTGCACCCGGCGACCGCCGGCCTCGAGATCGAGGCCGTCTCGCTGCGCTGGCTGAGCAAGCACGTGCAGGATGAGGTCCGCGAGGTCGCCCACGCGCGCCCGCTCCTCGAGATCTTCGAGGCGATCGCCGGCGCCTCGATGTGGGACCGGCCCATCTTCTCGACCATCGACTGCACGGTCGCGCCGCTGCAGCACGAGCGCGACATGACCGAGGCGACGATGGAGCTGGCGAAGGCCGGTGTCCCCGTGCTCGTCCTGCCGATGCCGCTGACGGGGACCACCTCACCGATCACGCCCCTCGGCACGGCGATCGTCAACATGGCCGAGCTGCTCTCGGCCGTCGTCCTCTTTCAGCTCGTGCAGCCGGGCTGCCCGCTCATCTCCGGGGTGGGCGCCGCGGCGGCGAACATGCGCACCGGCGACTACCTCTGCGGCAGTCCGGAGGTCGGGCTCATCAACGTGATCTGCATCGAGATGAGCCGCCGCTACGGGTTGCCGGTCACGGGGAGCGCCGTCACCTGCGACGCCAAGGCGAGCAACCACCAGGCCGGCGCCGAGGGCATGATGACCGGCATGGCCTGCGCTTTGGCCGGGGCCGACAGCCTGCTCGCCTTCGGGCTCATGGACGGCGCCGAGACCGTCAGTCTCGCCAAGACCATGCTCGACTGCGACACGGTCGCTGCCCTGAAGCGCCTGCTGCGCGACGACCCGGTCGACGAGGCGCGCGCCCTGGCCGCCGATCTCCGCGAGGTCGGTATCGGCGGCCACTTCCTCGCGCGCCGCAGCACGCGGCAGCAGACGCGCGGCGGCGAGCTCTGGCAGCCCCGACTGTGGCAGCGCGGTCCCGTCGAGCGGACGCCCGGCGACAGCCTGGTGCGCGCCGCCCGCGAGGCCGCGCTCGAACTGCTGCGCACGCACGAGGTGCCACCCTTCGACGACGCTGTCGCCGACCAGGTCGACGACGTGATCGAGCGCTACGCGCGCTCGGTCGGCGCGCCCGAGACGCGCGTCCACTGGCGCGACGTCGAGCCTCTGGACGTGCACCGGTGATCGTGATCCAGCCGACCGACGACCTCGCGACCGTGCGCCGGCTCGGGCTCGAGGACGGCCTCGACGAGACCGAGCGCGAGGGCGAGAGGATCCTGGCCGCCTGGCTCGCCGTCGATGACGAGAGCGGCGAGCCCGTGGGCGCCATCGCCCTGGAGTGGTCGCGCGACATGGACACGATCAACTGGATGTCGGTGAGCGAGAGCCGGCGCCGGCAGGGCATCGCGACCCGGCTCCTCGAAGCGCTCGAGGCGGAGGCCCGGCGCCGCGGCCTGCGGCGCCTGTTCCTCACGGCGCGCACGCCCGAGTTCTTCCTCAGTCGGGGCTACGCCGAGGTCGAGGACGCCGCCCGGGCGGCGCTGCTGCTCGGCGACTGCCCGCAGTGCGAGCAGTACATGCGCGGCTGCACGCCGCGTCCGCTGGTCAAGGAGTTCGGCGGCGCACGCGCCGCACGAGAGGGGGAGTGAGCACGTGGCGAGAGCGAGACTCGAGTACCTGAGCGCCGCCGAGCGCGAGTTCGTCCACGAGCAGACGGTCCGTCTGCTCGAGGACGTCGGCGTCGCCTACAACACGCCGACGATGACGCAGCCGCTCGTCGACGCGGGCGCGATCGTCGACGCGGAGCGTCTGACCGTCCGCCTGCCGTGGCCGGTCGTCGAACGCTGTCTCCAGAGCGTGCCCAAGGTGGTGAAGCTCGCCGGGCGCGACCCGGCCTTCGACTGCACCGTCGGCGCCGACGGGGTCGTCTACACGAGCGACGGCGCCGCGACGTACATGCTCGACGATCTCACCGGCGAGCGTCACGAGGGCACGCGCCAGGATCTCGCCACCATGATGCGCCTCTACGACGCCGTCCCCGAGATCGACTTCGTCTGGGCGACGATCACGCCGCACGACGTCGACTCGCGCGCCGGCAACCTCGAGATGGCGCGCATCAGCCTCGCCAACTGCCGCAAGCACCTGCAGGACGAGGTGCGGGTGCCCGACCAGGCGCCGGTCTTCGTCGAGATGCTCGAGGCGGTCGCCGGCGCGCCCCTGCGCGAACGCCCCATCTACTCGGTCACCAACTGCACGATCGCGCCGCTGCAACACGACCGCGAGATGACCGAGGCCCACATGATCATGGCCAAGGCCGGCGCCCCCGTCTTCGTCCTGCCGATGCCGCAGATGGGGACGACGGGGCCGATGAGCGTGCTCGGCACCTGCATCCTGAACATGGCCGAACTGCTCTCCACCGTCGTCCTCTTCCAGCTCGCCGTCCCGGGCTGCGCGATGGTCTCGGCCGTCGGCTCGGCGGTCGCCGAGATGCGCAGCGGCCTGTATCTCTCGGGGGCGCCCGAGGACGCTCTCATCAACGTGATCTGCATCGAGATGAGCCGCCACTACGGTCTGCTGACCCAGGGCAGCGGCGTCTCCTGCGACGCCAAGGCCTGCAACCTGCAGGCGGGCGTCGAGGGCATGATGACGGGCCTCGCCTGCGTGCTCGCCGGGGCCGACGCCCTGCTCGCCTTCGGGCTGCTGGACAGCGCCCAGTCGGCCAGCCTCGCCAAGACCGTGCTGGACGCCGACACGGTCAACGCCATCGAGCGCTTCGCCCGCGAAGACCCGGTCGATGCGACCACGGCGCTGATCGACGACATCGTCGAGGTCGGGATCGGCGGGCACTACCTCGCGCGCAAGAGCACGCGGCAGCGGTACCGCGGCGGCGAGCTCTGGCAGCCGCAGCTCTGGCAGCGGGAGCCGTTCGAGCGCTACGTGGACCGCCCGCTGGTCAAGGACGCCTGGGAGCGCGCCCAGTCACTGATCGCGGCCAACGACGTGCCGCCTCTGCCGGACGACGTGGCCCGCCATTGCGACCGGCTCATCGCCGAGTACCTGCGCGCCAAGGGGTGAGCGAGCTCGTCGAGCGGGTGGCGGGGCGGAGCGGGGAACTCGTCCTGCGCCGCCGGGCGGGGCACCTCGAGGTCATCCTCAACGGCGCCTTCCTGATCTCGACCGAGAACGAGGCTTCGAGCCGCGCCATGATCACGGC
>JAZBOM010000410.1:0-2124 GCA_036351205.1 Thermoleophilia bacterium
GCCGCGCGAGGTTGTGCTCGTCCTGCCCCGGCGACCAGACGAAGTGCCCGAAGCAGCATTGCAGGGTGAAGCAGTGCGGCAGCGTGTCGAAGCCGACGACGACGTCGATGATGGGCGGGTCGACGTCGTCGAGGTCGAGCTTCGCGAGCGTCTCGTGCCGGCGCCGCGCGTAGTCGGGGTCCTCAGTGAACGGCCTGGCCGCCGTGAACGTCTCCATGGCCTCGTCCTCCTCCCGTGTCCACGTCCCCTGACGAGCCGCGTCCTGCGACGCGGCGCCGACCTCACGCCAGCGCCAGGAAGACCACCCCTGCGAGCACCAGTCCCGCCGCGACCCACTGCAGAGGGCGGAGCCTCTCGTGCAGCAGCACGCGGGCCCACACGATGATGACGGCGGGGCCGAGCCAGCCGAGCACGCCGACGATGCTGAGGTCGGCGTGCGTCGTCGCGATGGCGAACGAGGCGTTGGCGACCAGGATCAGGCCGCCGATGAGGAGGAGGAGCGGAGCGGCCGAGCGCCGAAGGCGCAGCGGCGGGCGGGTCGCGATCACGAAGGCGACGATGCAGAGCGTGGCGGCTCCGCGCACGACGGTCACCGGCCAGTACGGGTCGCCGGTGGCGGCGCCGTCCAGGGCGACGAGCATCCCGCCGGCGCCGAGAGCGGCGAACACCGCCAGGAGCACGCCGGTCCGGTTGACGGCCCTCTCCCCCGTGGTCGCCCGGGAGTCCCCTCGCGAGATCAGGACGACGCCGAGCACGGCCGCGACGACGCCGACGGCCTGCAGAGAGCCCGGTCGTTCCCCGCCGGCGATACCCCACAGCACGGGCACGACAGCGGCGCCGCCGAGGATCGGCGCCACGACGCTCATCTTCGTCACGGCCAGCGCCCGGTACCCCGCGATCACGCCGACGGCGCTGCTCGCGCCGCCGGCGACGAGCACCGCGATGGTGCCCGCGCCGGGAGGCGCCGGCGCCAGAGCGGAGGCGAGCACGAGCGAGCCGAGTGCAGCCACCAGCTGTCCGACGACGGCGACGCCCCAGGCCGACGAGCGTCGCGTCTCGACCCCGGCGAAGAAGTCGGATGTTCCCCAGGAGGAGCTGGCCAGCAGCGCGAGCAGGCTAGCGAGCACGGCTACGCACCCCGCAGCGAGAGAGGGCGAGCCGGGTCACGGCGGATCGAGGGGCGGCAGTCCACGCCTGCAGACCCTACACCGGCGGACGCCGTCGTCAGGCATCGAGTTCCCGCCGGGCGGCGTGCGCCTGGCGCAGGATCTCGATGCCCCCGCGCACGACGACGACCGCGATCACCGCGCCCACGACGAGGTCGGGCAGGCGCGAGCCGAGCAGGAGGACGAGGGCCCCCGAGACGATGACGCCGACGTTGGCGATGACGTCGTTGGCCGAGAAGATGTACGACGCCCGCATATGGACGCCGGCGTCGCGGTGCCGGGCGACCAGGATCAGGCAGGTCACGTTGGCGGCGAGGGCCACCCCGCCGACGATCATCATGAGCGCGCTGACCGGCTCGCTGCCGTAGACCAGGCGCCGGGCGACCTCGAGCAGGACGCCGGCCCCCAAGGCGATCTGGACGACCCCGCTCGCGAACGCGGCGCTGGCCTGCAGCCGTCGCGAGCGCCCCACGGCGTAGAGGACGATGCCGTAGACCGACGCGTCGGCGAGCATGTCGAGGGAGTCCGCCACCAGGCCGGCGGCATCGGCGAGCCATCCGACCACGGCCTCGACGAGGAACATGGCGCCATTGATGGCGAGCAGGATCCACAGGGTACGGCGTTCGAGCTCGGCGGCCTCGTCGAACTCGTTCTCTTCATGCGTCGACGACGCCCCGTCGATCTCGGCGGTCGTCGGCGGAGAGTCCCCGCTCACCGGCGCGGACCGATCACGCCCTCAGTCGCGCCGCCAGGCGATCTCGACCCCTTCCGAGTCCCCGACGGCCTCGGTCAGCAGGCGAAGCAGCTCGGCGCCCGCTCCCGCGTCCTTGAGCATCTCGATCGTGTCGGGCGACACGTAGTAGTCCGTGTCCTCCGAGTCCTCCTCCTCGAGCTGACCGGTCAGCAGGCGCAGGTCGTCCTCGCCGATCGTCCCCAAGACCGCACCGCCGTCCTTCGC
>JAZBOM010000411.1:0-4071 GCA_036351205.1 Thermoleophilia bacterium
GGCCTGCACGTCGAGGATCCCGTCAGTCGTCCCTACATCGACATGACGATAGCGATGATGCGCGAGTTCGGTGTCGCCGTGGAGCGCGAAGCCCACGAGCGCTTCACCGTGCCCGCCCCGGCCGCCTACGCCGCACGCGAGTACGCGGTCGAGCCCGACGCCTCGACCGCGTCGTACTTCTTCGCCGCGGCGGCCCTGACCGGCGGTCGCGTCACCGTCGAGGGCCTGCGGCGCGACGGCGCGCTGCAGGGCGACGTGCGCTTCGTCGACGTCCTCGAGGCGATGGGCGCCGAGGTGCGCGACACGCCCCAGGGCCTGCAAGTCGCGGGGACGGGGCTGCTCAACGGCTTGACCGTCGACATGGGCGATATCTCCGACACCTTCATGACCCTGGCCGCGATCGCACCGTTCGCCCTCGCGCCGGTCACGATCACCGGCATCGGCAACGTGCGCCTCAAGGAGTCGGACCGCATCGCCGCCGTCGAGGAGAATCTGCGCGCACTCGGCATCCGCGTCGAGTCGGGCCCGGACAGCCTGCGCGTGATCCCCGGCACCCCCCACGCCGCGGAGATCGACCCGCGCGGCGACCACCGCATCGCGATGTCGTTCGCGGTGACGGGTCTGCGCTCCCGGGGCCTCACCATCCTCGACCCGGACTGCGTGGCCAAGACCTGCCCGGGGTTCTTCGATCTCTGGCGCCGCCTCGAGCAGAGCGGCGCGGCGGAGGACACCGCCCGCTGAGCGGGTGGTCGCCCGCCGGAGAGGACGCTGAGCATGAGTCAAGATGAGCGCAACGAGACGCCGAGAGGCGACCAGCCCGACGAGGCCGCGACGCAGGTCGGGCCCGGCGACGGCGAAGCACCGGGCGACGACGCGACGCGGGTCGAGTCAGGTGGCGGCCGGGAGCCCGGCGAAGAGGCGACGCGGGTCGAGTCAGGCGCCGGCCGGGAGCCCGACGGAGAGGCGACGCGCGTCGCGCCGGGCCCTGGCGCGACGCCCGGCGACGCGGCCGAGCCCACGGGCGATGTCGCGGTGACCAGCGTCGCGCCCCCCGAGGAGCCGCCGACGCGGGTGCTGCCCGGCGAGGCGGCGACCCGCGTCCTCGACACGTCGCCGGCACCGGGCATGCCGCCGCCGGTCGGCCGCGAGGTCTTCACGTCGCCGGCCGAGCCCGCCGCCGGCGGCGGGTGGCGCCCGCCCCGCGTCCTCTGGTTCGCGCTCATCGGCATCGCCGTCGGGCTCGGCCTGGCCGTCACCTTCGCCCTGCTCACGAGAGGGCCCGACCTCGAGCCGTTCATCGGTACGTGGGGCCCCACGGCCGACAGCCTCGGGCCGCTCGGCGGCCTCGTGATCGAGGACCAGGGCGACGCGGCGGCGGTGACGGTCTACTCCGCCGAGGTCGAGGCGATCGCCACCGTCGCCGCGGCGTGGGAGGACGACGACCTGGTCGTCACGTTCGCGGACGCCGGACCGCTGGTGGACGGCGGAGGCTCGGCGACGCTGCGCCTCGCCTACCGCGAGGCGGACGATCACCTCGTGGCGACCCTCGAGTCCGCGGGCGGGACCGCCGTCCAGCGCCTGGCGCGCGTCTCGTCACTGGGGCCGGGGCCGGCGGAGACGAGCCCGGCGCCCGCGCCGACCGCGACGCCGACCCAGACGCCGACGGCCACGCCGACCGCGACGGGCAGCCCGGGCAGCGGCCCGACGCCGACCGCGTCGCCCGACGACCAGGTCCGGGCGGCGATCACCCGACTCCAGGTCGGCGTACTGAGCTGGGCCGCCGACCACGGCGGCCTCTTCCCGCCGGTGAACGCGGTGACGGCCGCCGGCGAGGTAGGCGCCTACGTCGACCCTTGGCCGACGAACCCGTTCACCGGCGCCCCGATGCAGCCCGGCAGCGCCGCGGGCGATTACACGTACGAGCAGCTCGACGCGGGACAGACGTACCGGCTGACCGGCTATCTGAGCGACGGCGTCACGGTCGTCGTTCCTTGAGCGCCGGCACGGCAAGGGGGCACGAGATGAGAGCCGTACGCATCCACCGCTTCGGGGGTCCCGAGGTACTCGCGGTCGAGGAAGTCCCGGAGCCCTCTCCGGCACCCGGCGAGGTCCTCGTCCGCGTGCGCGCCGCGGGCGTGAATCCCGTGGACACCTACAAGCGGGCCGGCGCCTACGCGGAGCTGCCGGCGCTGCCGTACACGCCCGGCGGAGACGCCGGCGGGGTCGTGGTCGCGCTCGGGCCCTCGGCGGCGGCAGAGGCGCACGACACGACCGACCCATCTGCCGCCGGCGCACCGGCCGGCGGCGCGCCGTCTGCCGGCGGCGACCCGGCGTGGTCCCCCGCTCCGGGCGATCGCGTCTACACCTCGGGCTCGCTCACGGGCACCTACGCCGAGCTCGCCCTCTGCCGCGCCGAAGACGTCCACCCACTGCCCGAAGAGCTGACGTTCGCCCAGGGCGCGGCCGTCGGCACCCCCGCCGTCACCGCCTTCCGCGCCCTCTTCCAGCGCGGCCGAGCGCGCCCGGGGGAGACGGTGCTCGTCCACGGCGGCAGCGGCGCCGTCGGGCTGGCCGCCGTGCAGCTCGGCGTCGCCGGCGACCTCACCGTGCTGGCCACGGCCGGCAGCGCCGAGGGCCGCGCGCTCGTGCTCGAGCACGGCGCAGCCGGCGCCTTCGACCACCACGACCCGGGGCACCTCGACGCGGTGCGCGAGCTGACGGGAGGCCATGGTGTCGACCTCGTCGTCGAGCTGCTCGCGAACGCGAACCTCGGGCGCGACCTGCCGGCGCTGGCACCCCGCGGCCGCGTCGTCGTCGTCGGCAGCCGCGGCCGGGTCGAGATCGACCCCCGCGACCTCATGGACCGCGAGGCGACGATCGTCGCCATGCGCCTGCCGAACGCGCGCCCCGAGGAGCTGGCCGCCGCATGGGCCGGCGTGCAGGCGGCCCTCGAGTCCGGCCGACTGCGGCCGGTCGTCGGCCGTGAGCTGCCGCTCGCCGCGGCGACCGAGGCCCACCGGCAGGTCATCGAGGGTCCGGCGCTCGGCAAGCTGGTGCTCGTCCCCTGAGCTGAAGGCGGAGCCGGCGCCGGCAGCGTTCGCACGCGCCGCGATGGGCCGGCGGCTCAGCCCGGGGCGCGCGGCGCGAACAGGTAGTGCGAGACGCCCCACTCCTGCCCGTCCGCATAGGCGAAGGTCTCGGCGCAGGCGATGAAGAAGAGCCGCCAGTTGACCCGCCACCGCCGTACCGCATCGGGCCCGTAGGTCGCGGCGAGGATCGGGTCGATGCGCGTCGACCGGGCGTCGAAGCGCCGCAGCCACTCCTCCAGCGTGCGCGCGTACTCCCGGCCGTCGACGAGCCGGCGGTCGACCACCTCGAGATCGTCCTGGAACTCGAGGAAGAGATCGTGAGCCGGCATCGTGCCGCCGCTGAAGAACGTGCGCCCCATCCAGTCCTCCGGGCCGTCCCCGAAGAGGTACGCGTGCCGCCGGTGGCTGAAGACGTGGACGAAGAGGCGCCCGTCCGAGGTGAGCCAGTCGTGCACGCGGGCGAAGGCGCGCGCGTAGTTGCGCACGTGCTCGAACATCTCGACCGAGACCACGCGGTCGAAGCGCGTCTCGGGCGCGTAGGTGCTCACGTCGGCGGTGTCGACGGTGACGTTGGCGAGCCCCCGCCGCGCCGCTTCGGCGCGGACGCGCTCGCCCTGCGAGCCCGAGTTCGACACCGCCCGCACCCGCGAGCCCGGGAAGCGCTCGGCGTCGTAGAGGGCGAGCGAGCCCCAGCCGCAGCCCAGGTCGAGGACGGTCATGCCGTCCTCGAGCCCGGCGCGCGCGCAGGTCACTTCGAGCATCGCCTTCTCGGCGGCGGCGAGGTCGTCGACGCCCGGCGGCCAGAGGCAGCACGAGTACTTGAGCCGGGGGCCGAGGAACTCGGCGAAGAAGGCCGTCGGCAGCTCGTAGTGCTGCCGGTTGGCGTCGTCGACGTGCACGGCGATCGGCTCGCGACGGAGGCCGGCGGCGACGGCTCTTGGAGCCAAGGCTACATCGGGCCGGTCTATACGACGGCCATGAA
>JAZBOM010000412.1:0-2193 GCA_036351205.1 Thermoleophilia bacterium
CACTCGCGCCCGCCGCCGCACCCTCAAGCGCCGCGTCGAACTCGTAGAGCCGCGCCGTGTTCTCGACCGCGTCGTAGACCCACGCCGTGCCCGCGGCGCCGTCCACGACGATCACCTGGTCGCCGGCCCGGGTGTAGGCGTCGAACCGGGCGCGTCCGTCCTGGGCCCACAGCCGGCCGGCGCCGTCGCTGAGGAGCGGCGACTGCGTCACATCGGCGAAGGCGTCGTCGGCGAAGGCCGGGATCTCGCCGAAGAGGCGGTTCTTCCAGACGATGTCGCCGCTGATCGCCTGCGGCCCCTCGTCGTGGGCCGCCACGCGCGCCAGCAACTCGGCCGCGGTGAGCGGCGGCAGATCGGTGTCGTCGTCGGCGCCGGCGACCGCGACCAGCCCGACGGCGAGAGCCGCCAGTGCGGCCAGTGCGGCGATGATGATGAGGGGGATCCTCGAACGCATCGACCACTCCTTCCCTGCGTCCTCTCTGCCCGGGTTCTTCCGCGCGGGCCGCGGTTCCGAACCTCGGGGCCAGACAGGCGTCAGGGCAGGGTGGAGACGAAGGCCGTCCAGCCGGTGACGAACCGGTCCCAGCCGAGACCGAGCGAATCGCGCACGGCGGCGTCGAGGCCCTCGGGGGTCAGGTCCGAGTCGGCGACGGCGCGCACGAAGTCGCGCAGCGTCGCGACGCCCCAGCCATCGAGCACGTACAGCACGAGGCTGCCGCCCATGAGGTAGCCGAGGCGCACCCGCTCGATCCCACTGCCCATCCACAGGCTGCCGGTGGCGAGGGCGGTGGTCAGCGGGAGGCTCTGGTTGCCCGCGGCGAGCTCCTCGCGCAGGGCGGCGTAGGTACGCCCTCCCTCGACGGCCACGGCGAGGCCCTCGAGGAGCAGCGTCGGGCTGTGCTCGGTGTCGGCGAACCAGCGCATCGTGTAGGCGTGCGTGAGCTCGTGAGCGAGCATGAGCGGCGCCCAGTCGCCGACGTCGCCGAGCGCCGGCGCGAGGACGCCGATGTCGCGCGGCCACCACTCGGTGTCGGCGAGTCGCGGCGTCGGGGCCGAGAAGAAGCGGATGCGGTCGTCGGGGAAGGGTGCCCCGCGGAAGCGGTCGATCTGGCCGCGCGAGCCGAAGACCAGGATCAGCGTCGTGCGTCCGGGGTCGAGACGAAGCACCTCGAGCCGGTCGTGCGCCGGGCCGGAGAGCTCGGCGAGGAGCTGGGCGCGCGACCGCCAGGAGCGATCGGCGACGACCAGACAGCCCTCGCCCTTCACGACGATGGGGCGGTTGAACGCCATGAAGAACTGGCGCTCGGCCGCCTCCGGTGTGGCGTCGCCGACCACGAGCGTGCGGTCGCCCGTGCGCCGGAGGTCGAGCACGCGGTCGGCCATCACGCGGTCGGCAGGGCCGGCCGCGCCGAGCCTGCCGGTGAAGTGGACGTCGAAACGCCCCGGCCTGCCCTCGATCGGCACCACGTCGGCGGCCACGCCCGACCACGGCAGCGGGCTGAGACGACGGTAGAGGTCGCGCGCCGCCTCCCGGGCACGCTTGCCCTCGGCCGGAAGGGCGTCGCGCCAGGCCTTCCGGTCGCCGGCCTCGAGCGCGGCGGCGGCGGCGGCGAAGGCGGCTTCGGCCTCGGCGAGGGTCGCCGGACGGTCGACGGGTGCCGACGGGACGGGCTCGGCGACGTCGCCGGCGCGGTCGACCGCCGCCGGCAGCAGGCCGAGGCCCACGACCCCGAGGGCGAACGCCCCCAGGGCGAGCAGCAACGTGCGGCGCACGGGGCGGCCGCTCATGCGGCCGCCGCCGCGTCGGCCGCCCCTGGTCGCGAACCCCTGTCGCCTGCGCTCTTCACACCCCGCAGTCCCTCCCGGTCGCGTTGGTCACTCCATCTCATTGTAGCGGCAGGGCGAGGCCGCGACCGGGCGCGGCACTCTGCCGGAGTGTGGCCGCCCGGTGCCGTCCGGCTCGGCGGCGCGCGACGAAGCGGGACCGGCGCAGGACCGGGCGAGGCGTGAGCTTCCCCTTTGCCGCATCGCGCACTACCATCCGACACGTACGCACGACCGCGGAGGACCCGACGCCGTGACCCTGATCGTCTGCCCGAACCTCGCCATCGACCGCGTCCTGCTGGCCGCGCGGCTCGAGCCCGGCAGCCTGCACCGGCTGCGCTGCCTGCAGCACCAGGCCGGGGGGAAGGG
>JAZBOM010000413.1:0-2206 GCA_036351205.1 Thermoleophilia bacterium
AGCCGCGCATCACGTGCCCTCCTTGCTCGCGCCCGCGGTCGAGCTTAACAGTCGGAGACACCGGAGGCGACGGGCGAGCGGGGCCGGGTCGGCGCGGACCGACGGGGCCGGGTCGCGGCGGCGACTCAGCGGGTGACCCGGCGGTCGCCCACCTCCACGTCGATGCCGACGATGGCCACGACCTCGCCGGCGCCGTCGCGCACCGGCGCCAGCGCCCGCACGTGAGGCGCGCCGCCGCGGATGCGCGGGTCGAACCAGGGCGCGTCCTTGCGCACGGCCGCCCGGCCCTTGAAGGCCCTCTTCATCGCCGGCTCCATCTCGTAAGCCGCCAGCCACGCATCGGCGACGTCGGGATCGCCGACCGCCTCAACGACGACGCCGGCCGTCTCGCGGTCGAGCTTGACCATGGTGTAGACGGAGGTGACGCCGTACTGGACCCGGATCCGGTCGAGGTAGCCGCGCCAGAGCCGGTAGGCCTTGCCCTTACGCTTGCCGCGTTCGACGAGACGCTCGTGCGCGTCCCCCATCTCCGGAGTGATGCCCCGCGCGATGTCCTTGACGATGGCGAGCGCAGTCGCCCGCGCCTTCGCCGCCGCATCCCCGCCCGGCCCGGCGTCGACGACGGCCGCGGGAGTGTCGGCGGGTCCACCGCCGGCGCCCTCGAGCGCGGCGCCGCCGCGCGCCGCGACCACCGCGGCGCCGGCCACCGCGGCCAAGGACAGAGTGAACACGATGATGACGACGATCCTCACGGCCCCCGCTCCTCGACTGCAGGCCCGACAGTCGTGGTTGCGTGGGTGAACCTACCCGCTACGCTGCGAAGCTCACCATCGCGTGTCGAATCGACACCTCGGGCGTGCGGAAGGAGCTCGGTCGTGGCATCCCGCGAACTCGGCCCATCCGACCATGCAGCCGCGCGGCCGCGCGGGCCGCTGCCGGTCGGCGCGGGGTGGTCCCGTGAGCCGCGGCCTTCGTCGCGCGGCCGAGAACGTCGCCGGCCGTCAGCGCGGCTTGGTCGCGCGCACGAAGCCGCTGATGAGCCGCACGCCGGCCGGCAGCGCCGGGGCGCCGCAGCACGAGTTGGCGGGCGAGCCGTCGTACACGTTGGTGACCTCGACGGCCGGGTCGCGGAAGCCGGCGGCGCGCAGCCGCGCAAGATAGTCCTGCTCTTCGAGGGCTCCGGCGACGCAGCCGGCCCAGGCCTCGACGTCCTCGCGCAGCTCCTGCGGCACGAGCGAGGCATCGCCCTGGAAGACGATGTCCGACACCGCGAACCGCCCGCCCGGCTTGAGCACGCGGTACGCCTCGCGAAGGACACGGTCCTTGTCGACGGAGAGGTTGATGACGCAGTTGCTCACGACGACGTCGACGCTCGCGTCGGGCAGCGGCACGTCCTCGATCTCGCCTTTCAGGAACTCGACGTTGGCCACCCCGGCCTTCTCCTGGTTCTCGCGCGCGAGGGCGAGCATCTCGTCGGTCATGTCGAGCCCGTACGCCCTGCCGCCCGGGCCCACGCGGCGCGCCGCGAGCAGCACATCGATGCCGCCCCCGCTCCCCAGGTCGAGCACGACCTCACCGGGCCGCAGGTCGGCCAGCGCCGTCGGGTTGCCGCAGCCGAGACTGGCCAGGACCGCCTTTGGAGGCAGGTCGCCGGTCTCGTCGACGGCGTACAGGCCGCGGGCGCTCTCGTCCTGGGGCACGGCAGGAGCCGCCGGGCCGCAGCAACAGCCGCAGCTCTTCGTCGCCGCCGCGGCCGTGGCACGCTCGGCGTACCGCTCGCGGATCGTCTGCTTGAGCTCGTCGTCGGTCCGGCTTTGCTGGTTCACGGCGTCCTGCGTTGCCCGTGGGCGTCTCATATCAAGATACGTCGATACGACTCTACACGATGCCCACGTCGCGTCAACCTCATATCGAAATTCACTGTGCTATCATCGAGGCTCGATGACGAGACCGAAGACCAGCGAGATCGTGGCGCCGGCGGCCGAAGCTGACAGCGCCGCGGGAGGCCCCGCGGCGGGCGTTGCGGAAGACGCCGCGACGGGCGCGGCAGCGGCGAATCCGCGAGTCGCCACTCGGACGCCTGCCGGTCCGGGGGCCGCACCGGACGCGACGCCGTGCTGCGCACCCCGCCGCACAGCCGCACCGACGCAGGGCGATGCCGCGCCTTCGGCCTCGCATGAACGCGACGACCTCGAACGCCTGATCC
>JAZBOM010000414.1:0-5138 GCA_036351205.1 Thermoleophilia bacterium
GACGACTCCGCAGCAGTCTAGATATTCACGACTGCATACGCAAGCCGCAGGTCGGGCCTGCTACTTCACCCAGAGCGTCCACATGTCGGTGAAGCCCATCGGATCGCGGGTGAAGTTGGCGATGCGGTTGTTGGTGACGCGGAAGGAGCGGTAGTAGTAGATCGGGATGCAGGGCACGTCGGTCAGCATGAGCTTCTCGGCCTGCAGGTAGAGGTTGATGCGCTGTGCCTCGTCGGTGGTCTGACGCGCCTGGGCGAGCAGCTCGTCGAACTCCGGGTTGTCGTAGAAGGAGTTGTTGTAGGCGCCCTGCTGCGACGAGTGGAACAGCGGGTAGAGGAAGTTGTCCAGCGACGGGTAGTCGGCCAGCCAGCCCATGCGGAAGATCTGGGCGCTGTCGGGACCGCCGTCCCCGCTGTCGGCGAGCATGTCGTTGAAAGTACCCCACTCGAAGTTGGACAGCTCGACGTCGATGCCGACGTCGGCCCAACCGGCCTGCAGGACCTCGGCCACCTTCTGGTGACCCTCGTCGGTGTTGTACCAGTACTGGATCGTCGGCACGTCGCCGAGGCCGGCGACGATCTCCTTGGCTGCCTCGGGGTCGTAGGCGTACGGCGACAGGTCAGCCTGATAGCCGGTCATGCCATCGGGGCTGATACCCGTGGCCGGCAGCGCCGCGCCCTCCTTGACGATGTCGATGACGGTCTTGGCGTCGGCGGAGAGGGCTAGCGCCTTGCGCAGCTCGAGGTTCTCAGGACCGCCGACTGCGGGGTTGTTCATGTTGACATAGATGGCGTACGTGGAGAGCTCGGGCCACGCCTTCGCGGTCCACTCGCCGCTCGCGACCTCCGGCCTGCTCTCCGCGACCTTGATCTGACCCGGCGGCACGTCGGTGAAGTCGACGGTCCCCTTCTGGAACTCGAGCCACGACGTGGACGTCTCGAGGATGATCGGCATGTTGACCTCGTCGAGGTACGCCGCATTCTCAGTGTCCCAGTAGTCCGGGTTGCGGAGCAGGTGGACGTACTTGTTGTTCTTCCACTCGTCGACCATGAAGGGGCCGGTGCCGACCGGCTTGCGGTTGTACGCCTTGGCGCCGACCTCCTCGATGTACTCGACCGGCTGCGCCGAGGCGATGGGGTGTGCCAGGGTCATCGCGAAGTCGGCGTACGGGTACCGCAGGGTGACCTCGAGCGTGTAATCGTCGATCGCCTTCACGCCGGTCAGGCCGGCGTCGGTCTCCCAGTAGCCGCTATCCGCGCAGCCCTCGATCGCAGAGAGGATGTACGACGTCCATGACTCGACATCGGGGTTGCTCACGTAGTTCCACGAATCAACGAAGTCCTGCGCCACGACCTCGCGGCTGACGGGCGGCTGGAACATGACGCCCTGCTTCAGCTTGAAGGTCCAGACGGTCGCGTCCTCGTTCGCCGACCAGCTCTCGGCGATCTTGGGGACGGGCACCATGGTGCCGCTCTCGTCGGCCTCAAGGGCGACAAGGCCCTCGTAGATCTGATGCACGACCTGCATGCCCTCGGACTCGTACGCGGTAGCCGCGTCGATCGACGGCGGGTTGGCCGACAGCGGGTAGTTGTACACACCGCCCGGCTTGGGCGTGCCTTCGTCGCCCGTCTCGGTGCCCTCTTCCTCCTCGCCGCAGGCGACGAGCATGAAGGCGCCGAAGGCGAGCATGAGGGCCATGACGACCCAGATCCAACGACGTGATGTGAGTGAACTCAAAATCGACCTCCTTCGAGAGACCAGAACCCCTGTGGATGCCTCCCCCCGGCGCGATGCCGTCAGAGAGGGGAGCCCCCTACTCATGCACTCCTGCCGATACCAGCACCTCCAGTTCGTCCCGGTCCACTCGATTCGAGGGCACCGTGCCCCTTGCTCACC
Organism: Thermoleophilia bacterium; assembly: GCA_036351205.1. Classification (GTDB taxonomy): domain Bacteria; phylum Actinomycetota; class Thermoleophilia; order UBA2241; family UBA2241; genus UBA2241. The sequence goes on from JAZBOM010000414.1 coordinate 1,897, forward strand.
AGCCCGGCCCCACGCCGGCGCGAGACCGGCCTGGGCCCGCGGCGACTAGCCAAGCCTCCAGGCGAGGAGAAACGTGGTGACGAAGAACGTGATGCCGGCGATGATCGTGTAGCGGGTGAGGTTACGCTCCATGACGCTCGCCTGGGCGGCGAACGAGAAGCCGGTGACGCTGGCCATGCCCGAGTCTTTGCCCGAGTGCATGAGGATGAGGACGACGAGGACGACGCACACCATGAGGTGCACCACGATCAGGGCGGTGGTGAGGATCACTCAGACTTCTCCCGTGACTGGCTACGCTTCGTGCATGCAAGCATAGCATTCTTGCACCTTGTCTCCCACACGGCAACACGCCTGCGGCCAGACTTCACGTGAACATGACACCGCTTCATACGGACCCCGCCACATCGGACACATACGGCGCCGACCCCGCGACCCCTGCGTGACCCCGTGCGCTGAGGCGCGACGTCAAGCAGCCCCTGCGCGCCGCAGCAGCAGGTCGCGCCCGGTCATCTCCGCCGGCGGCGGCACGCCGAGCAGGTGCAGCGCCGTCGGCGCCAGGTCGCAGAGGCGGCCGCCGTCGCGCACGGTGACGCCCTCGACGGTGGCCACGAACGGCACCTGGTTGAGGCTGTGCGCGGTGCTGACGGCGCCGTCCGGTTCGAGCATATGGTCGGAGTTGCCGTGGTCGGCGGTCACGAGGCAAGCGCCGCCGGCCGCGAGCACGGCCTCGACCACGCGGCCGAGACAGGCGTCCACGGTCTCGACGGCGCGCACGGCGGCGTCGAAGTCGCCGGTGTGCCCCACCATGTCGGCGTTGGCGTAGTTGACGACGATGAACTCGAACTCCTCCGCCTCGACCCGGGCCACGAGCTCGTCGGTGACCTCGACCGCGCTCATCTCCGGCTTGTGGTCGTAGGTCGGCACGTCGCGCGGGCTCGGGACGAGGATCCGGGTCTCCCCCGCGACCTCCTGCTCGACGCCGCCGTTGAAGAAGAAGGTGACGTGGGCGTACTTCTCGGTCTCGGCGATGTGCAGCTGCCGGAGCCCGCGGGCGGCGAGCACCTGGGCGAGCACGTTGTCGAGGGTCTGGGGCTCGAAGGCCACCGGCAGCGGGAACTCCTTCTTGTAGCGCGTCATGGTCACGACGTCGACCGCCGGCGGGTGCGGCCCGCGGTCGAACTCGGCGAAGTCGCGCTCGAAGAGGGCGCGCGTGAGCTGTCGCACACGGTCGGGCCGGAAGTTGAAGAAGAGACAGACGTCGCCGTCGGCGACGCGCGCCGCCGGATCGGGCGCGACGACCGTCGGGCGCACGAACTCGTCGTTCTCGCCGCGCGCGTAGCCGGCGGCCAGCGCGGCCGCGGCATCGGCGGCGAAGAAGCCCTCGCCGTGGACCAGCGCGTCGTAGGCGAGCTTCGTGCGCTCCCAGCGGCGGTCGCGGTCCATGGCGTAGTAGCGCCCGGCGACGACCCCGTAGCGGCCGACGCCGAGGCGGGCCATCGTCCGTTCGATGCGGTCGAGGTACTGCCCGGCGCTCCGCGGCGGCGTGTCGCGGCCGTCGAGGAAGGCGTGCACGACGACGCGGCCGACGGAGCGCCGCCGCGCCAGCTCGAGACAGGCCTCGAGGTGCCCGAGGTCGCTGTGCACGCCGCCGGCCGAGAGCAGGCCCAGGAGGTGGAGCGTGCTCCCCCTCCCCGCCGCCTTGTCGCAGGCCTGCACCAGCACGCGGTTCTCGAAGAACTCGCCGTCGGCGATCGCCTTCGAGATCCGCGTGAGCTCCTGGTAGACGACGCGCCCGGCGCCGATGTTGAGGTGCCCGACCTCCGAGTTGCCCATCTGGCCGGGCGGCAAGCCGACCGCCTCGCCGGAGGCGTCGAGCGTGCCGTGCGGATACCGCTCGAGCAGCCCGTCGAAGACCGGCGTCGCGGCCCGGGCGATGGCGTTGCCCGGGCCGTCCGGCGCGCTGCCCCAACCGTCGAGGACCATGAGCACGACCGGCCGGTAGGCGCGGCCGGTCGGTGAGAGGGACGGGTCGGGCGCGGCGGCCGCCGGCCGCCGCGCCTCCCCGTCTGCCGCCGCCGGCGGCGGAGCGTCGCCCGTGGCCGGCGGATCAGGCGCGCCCGGAGGCGCCGGCGGGCCGGACGCGCCCGGAGGCGCGGCCGGACCGCCGCTGGAGGCGTCGGTCACGCCGGCTCCACGAAGCGCACGATGCGGGCGAAGCCCTCGGGGTCGAGACTGGCGCCGCCGACCAGGACGCCGTCGATGTCGGGCTGCGCCATGAGGACGTCGATGTTGTCGGGCTTGACGCTGCCGCCGTAGAGGACCCGCAGCTCGTCGGCCGCGTCGCCGAAGCGGGCGCGCACGCGGGCGCGCAGCGCGGCGATCGTCTCCTGGGCCACTTCGGGGGTCGCCGTGCGACCGGTGCCGATGGCCCAGATGGGCTCGTAGGCGACCGCCATCAGGGCGAGCTCTTCGGGCCGCACGTCGGCGAGGCCGGCGTCGGCCTGCCCGCCGATCGTCTCCTCGGTGCGCCCGGCCTCGCGCTCGTCGAGGCTCTCCCCCACGCAGAGCACGGGGACCAGCCCGTTATCGAGGGCGGCGCGCACCTTGCGCGCCAGGTCGGCGTCGTTCTCGGCGAAGTATTGACGCCGCTCGGAGTGCCCGAGGACAACGTGGCTGACGCCGAGCTCGACGAGCATGCCGGGCGCCGTCTCGCCGGTGAAGGCGCCCTCGTCGGCGTAGTGCATCGTCTGGGCGCCGACGGCGACCGCCGTGCCCGCCGTCGCGGCCAGGGCCGCCTCAAGGCAGACATCGGGCGGGCAGACGAGCACGTCGCGGTCGTCGACGCCGGCGACCAGCGGCACGAACGCGTCGAAGAAGGCCCGCGTCTCGGGCCGCGTCTTGTACATCTTCCAGTTGCCCGCCATCAGCGGGCGGCGCGCTGCGCTCATGCTCACTCCCGGTCCAGAAGGGCCTCGACGCCCGGCAGCGCCTTGCCCTCGACGAACTCCATGGCCGCGCCCCCGCCGGTGGACACGTGGTCGATGCGCTGCTCGAGACCGAAGCGGCGCAGGGCGGCGACCGAGTCGCCGCCCCCCACGACGGTGACGGCCGGGCTGGCCGCCACGGCCTCGGCGACGGCCCGCGTGCCGGCGGCGAAGTCGTCGATCTCGAAGAGGCCCATCGGGCCGTTCCAGAAGACCGTGCCGGCGGCGGCGATGCGGGCGCCGAAGGCGGCCGCCGTC
>JAZBOM010000415.1:0-2315 GCA_036351205.1 Thermoleophilia bacterium
CTCGACGCGCTCGACGATCTGGTCCATCTGCTCCTGGGTGAGCGTCGCCGGCGGCTCGATGCGGAAGGTCTTCGCGTTGAACAGCGTGCCGCCCACGAGCACGCCCTCGCCGAACAGCCCGGTGCTCATCGCGTAGCCGAACTCGGGGGTGACGAACTCGAGCCCGATGAGAAGGCCGAGGCCGCGCACGTCCTCGAGGACGTCGGGGTAGCGCTGCTGCATCTCCCCGAAGCGCTCCTTGAGCCAGGCCCCCTTGCTCGTCGCCTGGCCGGGGATGTCCTCCTCGAGGGTGGCGTGGAGGGCGCCGATGATGGCGGCCGTCGCCATGGGGTTGCCGCCGAAGGTCGTCGTGTGGATGTACGGGTTCTCGAACATCGCCTCGAAGACCTCGGGGGTGGCCATGAAGTTGCCCACCGGGATGACCGCTCCGCCGAGGGCCTTGCCCATGGTCATGATGTCGGGCGGGCAGTCCCAGTGCTCGATGCCCCAGAGGGTGCCGGTGCGGCCCATGCCGGTCTGCACCTCGTCGACGATGAGCAGGACGCCCCACTTGTCGCAGATCTCGCGCACCTTGGGGAAGTAGTCGTCGGGCGGCACGATCGCGCCGGCCTCGCCCTGCACCGGCTCGACGATGAAGCCGGCGATGTCGAGGCCGATCATGTCGCAGATCGCGAGCTCCTTGTCGAGGGCGTCGGCGTCGCCGTAGGGGACGAAGCGTACGCCCGGGAGGAGCGGGTAGAAGGGCGCGCGGAACTCACCCTTGCCGCTGACGCTGAGAGAGCCCATCGACTTGCCGTGGAAGCCCCGCGTGCAGGTGATCATGCCGTTCGCGTGGCCGGGCTTCTTCTGGCTCCAGTAGAGCTTGGCGAGCTTCATGCCGCCTTCGTTGGCCTCGGTCCCCGAGTTGCAGAAGAACGAGTACTGCAGCTTGCCCGGCGTGGTCATGGCGAGGAGCTTGCTGGCGTAGCCGCGCATCGGGTCGAGCAGCTCCTGAGAGTGCAGGGCCTGGTGCTGGAGCTGGGCCTGCACGGCGTCCTTCACCGTGGGGTGCCGGTGGCCGAGCATGTAGATGCCGAAGCCGCCGAGGCAGTCGATGAACTCGTTGCCGTGGATGTCGTAGAAGCAGTTGCCCTCGTCGCGCCACTCGACGGCGGCGTAGTCGGTGGACACCGACTTGCGGTACTCGAGGATCCCGGGGTTGACGTACCGGTCGAAGTTCTCGATGCAGTCGGCGATCACGGCCTCCTGCGTCTCGGGCGTGACGTCGCGCGTCTGCATGAGATCGAGGGCCTTGCGCGTCTCCTGCAGGGCCAAGTCACGGGTGCGGTCGTCCATCCAGTCCCCCAATGCTCGTGTGTCCGCCGACTGTCGGCTCGTGAATACCGCGTTTTGCGGTATAGTTCGTACAACCGACCGAGAAGCGCGGGTAGCATATCGCACGGCACCCGCGCGCGCAACGCCCGAGGGGGAGCGCGTGGACGACGGCAGGAGGCGAGGAGCGGCGGGCGAACTCTCTGGCGTGCCGCCCGCCGACCCGTCAGCCGATCGTCGCAGCGTCGAGGACCCCGTCGCCAGCCTCTCGCCGACGGCCCGCCGGCTCGTGGCCGCCGCGCGCCGCGTGCTGGCCCGCGGCGGCTTCGAGGCCCTGACGGTCGAGGCCGTCGCCGCCGAGGCCGGCGCCTACCGCGACGCCGTGCGCTACTACTTCGGCGACAAGGCGGCGTTCGTCGCCACCGTCGTCGACGCGCTCGCCCACGACCAGACGGTCGACGCCTTCGAGAAGACGCGCGGGCTGCCGACGGGCGCCGCGCGCGTCCACGCCCTGGTCGACGGCGACCGCGAGCTGGCCGAGGACACGGCCTCGTTCCGCGACTTCTTCACCATCGTGCCGCACGCCCTGCGGGACGAGGAGCTCCGGCCGCGGGTCGCGGCGCTCTACGACTGGTACCGCGACCTGTACGTCCGCTCACTGGCGGACGGCGTGGAGGATGAGGTGCGCGCCCGCCTCTACGAGCACGCGCACCTCATGTCCGCGGTCACCGACGGGCTCGCCCTGCAGAAGGCGCTCGACCCCGAGAGGGTCGACCTCGAGCGCCTCTTCGGCCTCTGGGAGCGCATGCTGCGCGCCTCTCTCGAGGAGCTGCTGCCGCGCTGAGGGCCCCACGGCCCGGCACGCTCCCGGGGTGTCGGGCGGGCTCCTGAGGCCGTCCCTCCGAGCTTCCCGCGAGCCTGGCATTTTACATTCGCGCGTGCACCGGTATACGCTTCGTTGCGTGTAACCGGCGCCGGACATGTGGCGGCCGGCGGCCGCCGTC
>JAZBOM010000416.1:0-5277 GCA_036351205.1 Thermoleophilia bacterium
CGGCCTCACGAGGCCGACGACGAGCGCGGCCGCCGCCGCGACGGCCCCCAGTGCGAGCACGAGCGCGATCACCTGCATGAGCCCCCCTCGGACGCTCCCGGCCGGCGGGATGCCGGCGCCACACGAGAGGAATCGTACGACAGTACCGAGGCTGAGGCTAGAGGGAGGAGCGCCTGGGCGCGGTTCAGCCGGCGATGCCGAGGCGCCCGCGGTACAGCGCCGCGTCGGTCGCGCTGTAGCAGCAGAACGTGACGGTGCACGGCAGCTCGTGCGCGGCGAGCCACTCGGTGACGGCGCCGACGGCGACGTCGCAGGCCTCGGTCTTGGGGTAGCCGTAGACGCCGGTGGAGATGCCGGGGAAGGCGATGGTCTCGAGCCCTGCCTCGGCGGCGAGGCGGAGCGACTCGACGTAGCACGACCGCAGGAGCTCCGGCTCGCCGTGACGGCCGTCGCGGTGCACCGGCCCGACGGTGTGGATCACGTGGCGCGCCGGCAGGTCGTAGCCCCCGGTGAGGCGCGCCTCACCGGTCGGGCAGCCGCCCAGCGTGCGACACTCCGCGAGCAACCCCGGCCCGGCGGCGCGATGGATCGCCCCGTCGACGCCGCCGCCGCCGAGCAACCGCGTGTTGGCGGCGTTGACGATGGCGTCGACGTCGAGGCGGGTGATGTCGCCCTCGGCGACGCGGATGCGGGCGTTCGGCTCCTCCGTCAGGGCTCGCTCCTTCCGCGGGCTCGTCGGCGTCGCGCTCATCGTAACGCCGGGGCCGCCGACCGCGTCGGTCGGAGCCCCTCGAGCAGCCCGGCCGCGACGACGGCCGGGGCCTCGAGGCCCCGGCCGTCGTCGGCTCTCGTCAGAGCCCCGCGACCAGCTCCGCGGCGATCTCCTCCGCGTTCGCGACGGCGAGCGCGGTCATGACCTGCACGTCGCGCGCCGCGACCGCCTCCATCTTCACGTACTCCGCGGAGGGGTCGGCGACGAGCGCGCTCGGGCTCAGGACGGCCTCCTCGTACCAGCGCCCCCAATCGGTGAGCGTGAGCACCTCGAGCGCCAGCGCCTCGGCGACGGCGGTCTTGACCTCGTCCCGCGTGGCCCCGTCGGCCACCGCGCGGTCGTAGGCCCACTGCAGGCTGCCGGCCGAGTTGGTCATCTCGTGGTCGAAGCGCCAGCGCGCCCGGTTCTGCACGATGCCGAGGATCTCGGCGGCCTGCGGCTCGTCGGCGATCGCGAGCAGGTAGCCCACGTTCACCGTCGTCAGCGCGACGTCGCGCTCCTCCACCTTGCTGACCTTGTCCATCGTGTCCATCGAGCTGTGGTAGACGTAGTCGGTGAAGTGCCAGGTCAGCGCCGCGGGCTTGGGGTCGTAGCCGTCCTTGTCCTCGTTCCAGATGAAGCTGTCGTGGTCGCTGCCGCCCTCCCACGGGTTGGAGCCGATCTCGTACTCGGGAGAGACCTCGTTCACGAGGTCGGCCGACCTGAAGTAGAGGTCGTTGAGGAAGTGGCCGGGGTAGGGCCAGAAGCGGACCGTGCCCATGCCCCAGAGCGAGTGCAGGTCTGGGAGGCGGACGTAGGCGTCGACGGGCTCGGGCTCGAGCCCGGGCAGCTCGTCGAGGCCGTACTGGTACACCGACGCCGGGTCGGGCATCTTCTCGATGCGCATCGGGCCGCCCGTCTTGCTGGGGTCTTCGCCGACCATGTCCAGTACCAGGGCGGCGACGGTCGCGTCGAAGGCGGCCTTGTTGTCGTGCTTCCAGAGCTTGGCCATCATCAGCTCGGCGCCCCAGATGAAGGTGAAGGTGCGCTTCGGGGCGGGCAACGCCTCGTCGTCGATCATCTCGACGAGCGCGCGGGCGATCTCGAGCTGGGTGCCGACTCCGCTGGCGTTGTCGCAGGCGCCCGGCTCCTGCACGTGGGCGAGCAGCGGGATGCGCTCTTCGGCCGCCGGCCCCTCGCCGGGGATCTCGGCGATCAGCGTGCGCAGCGGGTTCGCCGCGCTGTAGTTCGTGCTGCTGCCGATGGCCATGCCGCGCAGACGCACGGGGTCGTCGTCGTCGGCTTCGTCGAGGAGCGTCTCGAGGTAACGCGCGTCCATCGGCGAGATGTTGAAGGCGAGCGGGCCGCCGGCGCCGCCTCCGCTCACACCGGCGTACTTGACCGTGTTCGGGTAGAGCTCCTCGCCGTCGATCACGGGGTTGTTGTAGTAGTTGATCTGCGGCGAGAGTGCGCCGGCCGCCTTCTCCTGCGCGGCCAGACCGTAGAGCACGTAGCGCGGCGTGCCGGCGGGGCTCGTGAAGGGCGAGTTCGTCGCCAGGTGACAGCGCTCGTTGATGAGTGCCTCGGCCTCGGTGCCGATGTTGTCGAGGAGCCACTCGTAGGTGATCCACGACGGGTAGTACGGCGAGGTCGGGTCGAAGGTGTCGACGGCGAAGTCGAAGTGGTACGGCTGGCCCGGCACCGCGTCGCCGGCCGAGCCGACGATCTCCAGTGCCGCGTACTGCGGCGCCCAGATCGCGTTGCCGGGCCGCACCTCGTACTCGAACCAGTAGTGCGGCCCGGGGGCGGTCTTGCCCTCGACGAAGCCGAACGACTTGAGCTCGGCGGCGAGCCAGTCGAGGCACTCGTTGAACCACGGCCCGCCGTTGGTGCGCCAGCCGAGGTACGGGTAGGCGGTGTAGTCGAGCGCGTTCTCGGGGCTGAGCTCGGCGAGGGCCGCGTCGCGGATGTCCTCGAGCGTGAGGTCGTCGGCGGGGGCCGGCGGCGGTCCGGGGCCTCCCGAGGCGGCCAGGGCCGACTGAGCGCCGAGGCCGAGCGTGAGGCCCAGCGTGAGGCCGGCCACGAGGCCTGCGGCCAGGCCGGCCACGAGCACCGTGGCGCACCACCACCGGAGCGTGCGCCGCGGAGCGCAGGGCGAAGCGGGCTGACGGATGACGTGCGACATGCGAGTCCCCCCTCAAGGTCGATGTCGATGGACGGTCGCGCGGACCCCCTGCCCGTGCACCGTCGTGGACGGACGCGGGCCCCCTACCCGCGGCGCCGTCGACGATGACGCTAGCACCAACGGGCGGCGGGGGGTAGGGGGCGTCGTTGCCTGAACAGGCAACGCACGGCGGTCGGCGCCCAAGCCCCCGTCCCGTCGGGCGCGCTCGGGGCCCCCGCGCCCCGGCGCCTGAAGCGCGCGTCGCTCCCGCCGGCCCTGCGCGTCGACGCTGCCCCCATCGCCTCCGTTGCGCCGGTGCTAGGCTCCGATCACCGACGGACCGCGACAGGAGGGCCGAGTGTGAGGGGCTCGCGGATCCGGGCTCTCGGGCGCCCGCCCAGGTGAGATCGCGCGCCGGCGTACGCTGTGGGGCGGCGCCGCGCGACCCAGGCACGGCGGCCCGGCGATGCCCGCCACTGCTGTTCTGAACCACCCCGGAACGTGCGACAAGGAGGGAGCCGTGCGTACCAGACTCATCGTGGTGGTGGCGCTCGTCGCGCTCGCCATCGCGCTGCTCGTCGGTATGACGAGCGACGCGGGCAGCGCGAAGCCCGACCGCCAGACCACCAGCTTCAAGCTCCAGATCTCCAAGGACGTGGCCTGCGCGCCGCTGACCGGTCGCGCCTACGTCATCCTCTCGACCGACGACAGCGACGAACCCCGGTACCTGATCGACATCACCGGCGTCCCCTTCTGGGGCAAGGACGTCTGCAACGTCCGGCCGGGCAAGGTGTTCACGATCGGCGGCGGCCCCGGCGTCTACGGGTATCCGCTCGAGAAGGTGAGCGCGCTGCCCGAGGGCGACTACTGGGTGCAGGCGTTCTTCAACGTCTACACCAAGTTCGAGCGCTCCGACGGCTCGGTCGTGTGGCTGCACATGCCGGGCGGCGACGGGGGCTACCCGTTCGACTCGCCGGGCAACCTCTACAGCACGCCGGTGAAGGTGCACCTCTCGCCGTGGAAGGCGAAGTGCGTCAAGCTCGTGCTCGACCAGGTCATCGAGCCCGCCGATCCGGTGCCGCCGGGCGGCACGCCGCAGCAGGGCAACCCGGCCGAGTCCGAGCACGTCAAGCACGTCAAGATCCAGAGCGACGTGCTCACCGAGTTCTGGGGCACGCCGATGTACATCGCCGCCGACGTGCTGCTGCCCGAGGGCTACGACGAGTCGTGCGAGGACTACCCGGTCGTGTACCTCCACGGGCACTACCCGAGCCGTAATCCCTACTCGTTCAACGAGGAGCTCACCAACTCGTTCTCGCAGTGGTGGGTCGCCGAGGACACGCCGCGCATGATCGTCGTGCAGTTCCGTCACGAGAACCCGTACTACGACGACTCGTACGGGGTGAACTCGGCCAACCTGGGGCCGTACGGCGACGCCATCACGCAGGAGTTGATGCCGGCGCTCGACGCCCAGTTCAGGACCGTCAACGAGCGCTGGGCGCGCACCATCACCGGCGGCTCGACCGGCGGCTGGATAGCGCTCGCGCACCAGATCTATTACCCCGAGCTCTACGCCGGCTGCTGGGTGCGCAGCCCGGACTCGGTCGACTTCCGCTTCCACCAGCTCATCAACGTCTACGAGGACGAGAACGCCTACTTCAACCTCAGCGAGTGGGTGAAGGTGCCGCGGCCCGCGGCGCGCTCGATCCCCGGCGACACGCGCTGGACGGTGGAGCAGGAGAACCTCTGGGAGGCCGCGCTCGGCACGCACGGGCGCTCCGGCTGGGGCCAGTGGGACATCTGGCAGGCGGTCTTCGGCCCTCAGGGCGAGGACGGCTACCCGGCGCCGATCTGGGACAAGAAGAGCGGCACGATCGACCACGAGGTGGCCGAGGCCTGGAGGGCGATGGACCTGCGGATCTACCTCGAGGAGAACTGGGCGACGCTCGGGCCCCAGCTCGCCGGCCGTCTCCACATCTACGCCGGCGACGACGACAACTACTTCCTCAACAACGCCGTCGGGCTGATGGAGGAGTTCCTCGACTCGACGACCGACCCGCCGGCCGACGCCGACGTGCAGTACGGCGACAACCAGGGCCACAGCTGGTGGCCGTACACGACGCCCGAGCTGCTGACGCTGATGTACGAGGCGATGCATCCGTGACGTTGACTCACGACGTGGTCGCCGCCGGCGGCGCGTCGGGCTGAGACCTTCGGAGAAGGAGCGAAGGACAGGGGGGCCGCCTCGAACGAGGCGGCCCCCCTGAAGTCACGTCCCCGTCCTTTGCGCCCGGCGGCGTGTGCGTCGACCGGCAACGGGTGGCGTGCCGAGCCCGCCGGCGGCGCCCGTGAGCGGTCGACG
>JAZBOM010000417.1:0-4889 GCA_036351205.1 Thermoleophilia bacterium
AGACGTCGCTGACCCTGCGCTTCTCGGGGGTGTCGCTGTGAGCCGCGTCGCCTCATGGGCGTTCACGCTCGTCACGGCGCTCGCCATCGGCGTGGCCCTCCTGCTGATCGTCGTCCCCGTGGTGTTGCACTATGAGCGCTACGTGATCACCGGCGGCTCGATGGAACCCACCATCCACAAGGGCGCGGTCGCCTTCGACAAGGTCGTGCCGGTCGCCGAGCTCGCGGTGGGCGACGTCATCACCTTCGTCCCGCCGGAGTCCTCATCGCCGGTCACCCATCGCATCGTCGCCGTCGCGACGGACGATCAGGGACGTCCGGTCTTCACCACCCGCGGCGACGCGAACGAGTACGACGACCCGTGGCAGGTCTCCCTGCCCGGCCCCATGCAGGCCCGCTACTCCTTCCAGATCCCGTACCTGGGCTATGCACTGGCGGCGCTGACGCTCCGTCCCATCCGGCTGCTCGTCCTCGCCGTACCGGCGTTCGTCATCGGCCTCTCGCTGCTTGTCTCGGTGTGGCGCGACGTCAAGGCCGAAGCCCGCCGCGAGCGCGACGGCGCGTCCGTCGCGGAGATGACGGAGGCGGAGTCGTGAGGCGCCGGCTCACGCTGCTGGCCGGGCTCGCCCTGTTCGCCGTCGCGAGCGTCGCCGTCGGCGCCTCCGGCGCCTGGTTCCACTCGGAGAGCGACTCGTACCTGAGCGTGCAGGCCGCCCACGTGCAGGACTGGCTTCACGTCTACGCCGAGGACACCGACCCGGGCGGGCTCACCGGGTACGCGATCCGCCGTCTCTCCGACCCGCCCGTGCCGGCGGCCTCGGGACAGGACGACGCCCTCGTCGTGGACCTCGGCGGGTTCCCGGACGCCAACGCGACGTTCGACTTCGTGCGCACGGTCACCGTGGTGACGCCGGCGGCGTTCCCCGACCCCGCGGTGACGCAGGTGACGGTCGCCGCCACGCTACTGCCGGATCCTGCGACCGGGTCGCAGCTCCTGCGCCAGGTCAAGCTCGTGCCCGTCGGGGGGACGAAGGGCGCGGGGACGGTGACAATGGCGGTGGGCGAGCAGTACCAAGTCGACCTGACCGTCCGCACGAGGAAGCAGTTCGACCTCGGCCAGACGTACGCGCCACGCGTGGTGCTGACGCTCACGTACGCAGGTGGCCCTGCCGACTACTTCGTGTGGGAGATCCCGATGACGTGCGCCATCGTCGGTCTCTGAGAACGCCGGGTGATGGACGGTCAGCGTGGACATTCGGGGCGACGCCGGGATGCCGGGACTGCGATGATCGGCTCGAGGACCGGCCTGATACTGCGCGCGCTCATCGCCGCCATGACCGTCGCCGTCGGCCTCGTGCTCGTGACCTCGGCCATGGCCGATCTCAGCCGTGAGAAGAAGTTCGCGCTGCTCTACGAGGGCCAGCCGCTCATCGTGAACAGCAAGGCCGGCGAGTACATCGTGCGCGGCAAGAACCTGGTGCCTGGGCAGAAGGTCCGCGGTCAGGTACGCATCAAGAACAAGGGCAAGGGCGCCGGGGTGTTGTACGTTCGCCTTCGCCGCCCCATCGACACACCGGGTCCCTGGAGAGGCGAGCTGTCGCAGAAGCTCGTGCTCACGATCCGGCGCATCGACGGCAACGGCAGCCTCCACACGGTATGGAAGGGACACCTCGCGGCGATGGGCAGGGTGCGGCTCGCGGTGCTGAGGCCCGGTGCCGTGCGTCGTTATCGCTTCATCGTGAGCTTCCAGATGCGCCCGCCGGCGCGTGGCTACGCGAACGCCAACATGTACCAGCTGAGCCGCTTCAGGACGGCATTCCGCTGGCAGCTCGTGCCGGTCGAGTAGGCTTCGCCGGCCCGGCGCTCGCGGCGCCGCGGAGGCCCGGGCGCGCTTTCCGCCGTCACACCGGGTTCAGCGCTTCTCCCACTTCTGCAGGTAGGCGACCTCGCTCAGCGTCTTGCCGGCGTCGATCTCGCCGCGCAGGCGGTTCTCCTTCTCGAGCACGTCCATGGCGCGGTTGGCGAGCTCGACGGCCTGGGCCCTGGGGAGGACCATGACGCCGTCGTCGTCGCCGACGATCCAGTCGCCGGGGGCGACCGCGACGCCGGCGATGGTGACCGGCACCTGCATCTCGCCGAAGCCCTTGGGCTCGCCGGCGTTGGCGCAGACGTGGCTCGAGAAGGCTGGGAAGCCGAGGCGGGCGATCTCGGGGGTGTCGCGGATCGCGCCGAAGACGACGAGACCGGCGAGCCCCTTGACCATGGCGCTGTGCGTGGCGAGCTCGCCCCAGATCGCCGGGGGCACGCCGCCGGCGTCGATGACGAGCACGTCGCCCGCGCCGCAGAGGTCGATCGCCTCGACGGGCTTCGCCCAGTCGCCGGGGTAGGTGCGGACGGTGACCGCCGGGCCGCACATGTGGGCGCCCGGCAGCAGGGGCTTGATGCCCGGGACGGACGGGGTCCGGTGCCAGGCGTCGGAGACGTTGGCGGTCGAGACGCGCTCGAGCGCCTCGCGGATGGTGCTCTCGCCGGCGCGCCGGTAGAGACTCGTCTCGATGACGGCGCCCTCGTCGACGGCGCGGCGGATCTCGGCCGCCGCCGCCGCCGCGTCGGTCGCCTTGATGATGGCCCCGCCGACGACCACGACGCTCGCCCCGGCATCGGCCGCGGCCGCGGCGGTGCCGGAGTGGATGCCGCCGGCGACGCTGACCGGGATCGAGACCGCGTCGACCACGGCCGTCAGCACCTCGAAGGGCTGCTCGCCGCGCATCTGCTGGTCGATCGCCGTGTGGATGCCGATGAGGTCGGCGCCGAGCTCCTCGGCGCGCTTCGCGCGCGCGACCGGCTCGGCGACCTCGACCATGTCGACGATGAGCAGGCAGCCGTAGTTGTGGGCCGCGTCGGCCGACTCCTTGATGGTCGCGTCGGAGGCGGCGCCGAGCACGCCGACCACGCCGGCGCCGGCCTTAGCTGCGTACTCGACCTCGACGCGGCCGGCGTCCATCGTCTTCATGTCGGCGACGATCATGTGCTGGGGGAACGCGGCCTTGAGCTCGCGCACGCTCTGCAGGCCCTCGGCCTTGATGAGCGGCGTGCCGGCCTCGATCCAGTCGACGCCGCCGGCGACCGCCTCGTGGGCGACGGCCAGGGCGCGGGGCAGGTCGACGAAGTCGAGCGCGACCTGCACGAGGACGCGGCCGTCGCGGCCCGCCGGGGCGCCGGGCTTCGCCGGATCTGCTGCAGCGCCCCCGTCCGGGCTGCCGGCTCCTGTCGGGGAGGTCATCCTCGCCTCGCCCTCAGACGCCCATGGCCTGGACGACGAGGCGGCGGTCGCGCGGCCGCTCGTCGAGGTCGATGAAGACTACCTCCTGCCAGCGGCCGAGCGTGAGCCGGCCGTCGACGAACGGGATCGTCAGCGAGGGCCCGAGGATCCCGGCGCGCACGTGCGAGTGCCCGTTGCCGTCGCCGTTGTTGATGTTGTGCTGCCAGCGGCCTCGCGGCGGCGCGATCTCGTCGAGCACGCGCTGCAGGTCCTCGACGACGCCGGGCTCGTACTCGATCGTCGTCACGGCGCCGGTGGCGCCCGGGGCGAAGACGGTCACCGTGCCGTCCTGGAGGCCCGTCTGGGCGAGCGCCTCGCGCACCTCGTCGGTGATACGGACGACGTCGGCGTCGCCGCGGGTCGCGAACTCGATGGCGCCGGTGACCACGCAGGCGAGCCCCTCGCGGACGTTGGCCTTCTTCTTGCCGTTGACGATGACGGTGGCCACGGTGCCTACCTTCCTTTCGTGCCGGTCGCGTCCCCGATGGGGTACGCGCTGGGTGACTCAAACACGCTGTGTGAAGCGGGATGGACGGGCGCCTGGACGGGCGCCAGCTCGAGGTTGTCGATGAGGCGGGTGACGCCGAGGCGGGCCGCGGCCACGAGTAGGCTCCGCGGGCCGAGTTCTGCCTCCTGGACGAACGTGTCCGCGTCGACCACGGCGATGTAGTCGAGGTCGAAGCGCGGCGGCTTCGGGCGCCCCTGCCCCTTCATCCCGGCGATGCGATCGTCCTCGGTGATGAGGCGGGGGTCGGGCATGACGAGGCTCATCGCCGTGGCGGCGATGACGTCCTTGGGCAGGGCGCCGGGCTCGCCCGCCGCCGCTCTGCCGGCGAGCAGGGCGCGGTAGAGGTCGGGGGCGACGGCACGCTGCTCGGGCGTCAGGTAGGCGTTGCGCGAGCTCATGGCGAGGCCGTCGGGCTCGCGCACGGTCGGCACGGCGGCGACCTCGACCGGCAGGTCGAGGTCGCGCACCAGCCGCCGGATCAGCGCGAGCTGCTGGGCGTCCTTCTGGCCGAAGAAGGCCACGTCGGGGCCGACGATCGCGAGGAGCTTCGTGACGACCGTCGCCACGCCGTCGAAGTGCCCAGGGCGGTCGGCGCCCTCGAGACTCTCGGTGATGGGGCCGCCCACGCGGACCGTCGTCGAGGCGTCGGCCGCGTACATCTCGTCCGGCGCGGGGGCGAACACGACGTCGATGCCGGCCTCTTCGAAGCGCGCGAGGTCGCGCGCCTCGTCGCGCGGGTAGCGCGCGAAGTCCTCGCCGGCGCCGAACTGCGTCGGGTTCACGAACAGCGACGCGGCGACGGCGGCGCAGCGCTCGCGGGCGGCGCGGACGAGGGCGAGGTGGCCCTCGTGCAGGGCGCCCATCGTCGGCACGAGGCCGAGCGGTCGCGGCAGGGTGGCGAGGGCGCCGCGGGTCTCGGCGACGGTGCGCGCGACCCTCATCGTCCCTCGCCCTCTTCGAGCAGGGTCTTGAGGGTGCGCACCGTCTCGTCGTCGAGCCGCGGCGCCGCCAGCGTCAAGACCTCGAGCGAGAGCGCCCGGTAGGCCTCAGCGACGCGCGC
>JAZBOM010000418.1:0-2567 GCA_036351205.1 Thermoleophilia bacterium
CGGCAAGGGCGTGCTGCACGTCTTCGCGCTCGGCGACGTGCCCGACCTGGCCACCGCCCGGGAGGCTCTCGCCGGCCGCAGCGATGCCCTCGGCGACGGCGACGGCGTGTCGGAGGCCTCAGCCGTCGCCGAACGCTCGAGCCCGGTCGGCGACGACGTCCGCCTCGTCTGCCTGCGGCCCGTCGTGCCCGTCGTGACCCCCGCCGACCGCGGGACTCAGCTCTTCGGTACGATGACTCGCTGGCGAGAGCTCGCCGAGGACGGCGGTGAACCGCTCTGGGAGGTGGCCGTGCGGTACGAGATGGCGTCTTCGCGCTGGTCTCGCCGGCGGGTGGTCGAGCACATGCGGGGACTCGCTCGCCTCATGCGCCGGCAGACGACGGCCGCCTACGACGACGGCGCCGTGGTCCCCTCGAGCCCCTTCAAGCCCGAGTTCACGGCGCGCTGGGCTGCACACGAGAGCTCGCACCACCGCGTGAGCGACGACCTCACGGCAGCGACGATCCGCGCCGCCTACGGCGCGGGGGCCGGGATGCCCGGCGTGCTCTCCGTCCCCGGCCCGATGGGCGGCGGCGGTGGCTATGTGTACGCCGCGCTGGCCGCCGTGCGCGACGACCGCGGTCTCGACGAAGAGGCGCTCGTGCGCGGCCTCTTCGTGGCCGCCGGGCTCGGCGCCATCGCCTACACGCGCAGTGCGCCGACCGGCGAGGTGATCGGCTGTACGGGGGAGGCCGGCGTCTGCGGGGCGATGGCCGCGGCGGCGATCGCCGAGATGGTCGGTGGTGCTGCGCAGCAGGTCGAGGACGCGGCCTCCCTCGCGCTGCAGGCCTTCACCGGCATGCCCTGCGACCCGATGCCGGGCGGGCTCTGTCAGCCCTGCCGCAGCCGCGTCCTGGCTGCGACCTGCATGGCCCACGTGTTCGCCGATCTCGCGCTTGCCGGCCACGAGGCGGTTCTCCCGTTCCACGAGGCGCTCGACGTCGCCGACGGCGTGGGCCGCGCCCTCCCGCCGGAGCTGCTCTGCACATCCGGGGGCGGCGCTTGCGCTGCCCCTGCGGCCCGGCGCCGCCGCGAGGAGTTCGCGCGCTGGATCGAAGAGACGACGCCCGAGGACCGGCCGCCCGGCAACCTGATCTGACTCGGGCCCGGGGCGTGCTTCGAGCGCTGCGGCTGGCCGTCAGACGACGCGGCTGTCAGGGCTCTCGAACGGGCTCTGCGGCGTGCCTGCGGCCGCGGCCCGCGCGGCGGTTCAGGAAGCGGCCGGCTGGGGGCCCGCGCTGTCGGTGCCCGGAGTGTCCGCGGCCTGCGCGACGGCCTCGTCTCGGGCGCCGGGGCGGTCGGCCAGCTGGGCGGCGAGGAGCTCGTCGGGCGGGATGTGGCACTTGTAGCGGTGCCCGCTCTGAGACTCCTGGAAGGGAGGCTCCTGCTCCTTGCAGATATCTCCGAGGAGGCGGTGGCAGCGGGTGTGGAAGCGGCAGCCCGACGGTGGCTCGCTGAGGCTCGGCATCGTCCCGCGCAACTCGATGCGCCGCCGCGGGCTGTCGAAGTCGAGTTTGGGGATCGAGGACAGCAGAGCCTCGGTGTAGGGGTGGTGCGGCGGGTTGAAGACCTCTTCGGCGGCACCGAGCTCGATGAGCTCGGCGAGGTACATGACACCGATGCGGTCGGAGATGTAGCGCACCACGGCGAGGTCGTGCGAGATGAAGACGTAGGAGACCTTCTCGTTGGTCTGCAGCTCGACCAGCAGGTTGAGGATGCTGGCCTGCACCGACACGTCGAGGGCGGAGGCGGGCTCGTCGCAGATCACCAGCGTGGGGTCGCCGGCGAAGGCGCGCGCGATGGCGACCCGCTGCTTCTGGCCGCCGGAGAGCTCGGTCGGTCTCTGCATGAGGAAGCGCGGCTCGACGCGCACGTCGGCGGAGAGTTTGTCGACCTTGGCGCGCACCGAGCCCGCCTTGCCGCCGCCGAGCTTGCGTACGGCGCGCGTGAGGATGGAGCGTGTGCTCCACGCCGGGTTAAGCGTGGAGTCGGGGTTCTGGAAGACCATCTGGATGGCGCGCAGGGCGTCCTGCGAGCGGCGCGCGGCGGTGGGGCGCAGCACCCCGGCCTCGAACGTGATGGTGCCGGCATCGGGCGCCAGAAGGCCGGTGACGCACTTGGCCAGCGTCGTCTTGCCGCTGCCGGACTCGCCGACGAGGCCGAAGGTCTCGCCCTTGCGCAGGTCGAGCGAGACGTCGGCTACCGCGGTGAGCTTTCTGCTGCCGTCCTTGAAGGTGCGCCGCACGGTGTCGATCTCGAGGATGTTGACCTCGGCGCCGCGCGCCTCGAGGCTCGTGGCGAGCACCGGCGTCATGCGCGGCATCTCGGGGACCTCGGGCGAGAAGTAGCAGCGCGCGTGACGCTCGCCCTCGCCGACGGGGTTGGCGTGGTGCGGCGAGAAGGCGGCCGGATCGGGCGGCTTCGACGCCGCCTCGGCCGCGGCACGGGCGCCCAGGTCGCTCGGCCAGGCGAAGAAGTCGGGCTCGTGCTGCGTGCAGACCGGCTTGGCCATCGGGCAGCGCGCCGAG
>JAZBOM010000419.1:0-2277 GCA_036351205.1 Thermoleophilia bacterium
GACGCCTACGCGCTGTGCGACCACTACATCGACATGGTCCTCGAGCAGGGTCGCGCCGGCCGGGAGCGTCCGTCAGAAGCGTAGGGTGACCGGCTCGAGCGGTGGCTCGGGCGGTGGCCCGGGCGATGGCCCGTCGCCCGCGCAGGAGCGCCTACTCGTCCCCGATCAGCCAGACGCGGACCTCGGCCGGCCCGTGGACGCCCCGGCACATCACCCCGGCGATGTCGCCGCTGTGGCTGGGCCCGGTGACGAAGGGCACGCAGGCAGGGAGCGGCTCGGTGCCGTCGCCAAGCTGGGCCAGCACCGAGCCCGATCCGCGCACCACCCGCGACGCGGGCAGCAGGAAGCCGGCCACGGGCGGCAGAAGCGAGTAGCTCCGCCCGCGCTCTCCCCCATGCCGGAGCACGACGCTGCCCGTCGCCGCGATGCCCCACTCGGCCTCACTCAGCCCGAAGTCGGCGTTGCGGAGGTCTTCGGTCCACAGGTCATCGGTCGCCGGCCACCTCAGGGACGGCGGGCAGGCGAAGCCGGTCACGCCCTTCTCGCGCGCCACCCGCGCGACAGCAGCGAGAGCTTCCTCGCGGCTCGTCGCCCGGACGACCAGGCCGCCGGCCTCCTCGAGGCGCGTGGCGAAGAGACCGAGCAACTCCTCGCGGATCTCGGCTTCCGTCGGCCGCTCGAACTCTGTCGGCCGCTCGGACCCGTCGGCCCTCGCTGTCGCCGCTCTTGCGCGCGGCAACTCGATGGCCGGCGGGGCGACTGTGCCGCCCGCCGCCGCGGACCGCCCCAAACGAGCAGCGACACGGGCGATGAAGACGTCGCGGTCCATCTTCAGCACCGCTCCCCGGCGGAGCCGCCGCGGGGCCGCCGCCGCCAGAGCCTGCGGAAGCTCGCCGGGGCCGGCACGGGAAGGTCTCGCGAGTCCGTCCAGGCCCGCACGATGCGGGGAGCGCGGCGCGATCCGCCGAGGCTTGCGAAAACGGGGCCCAACCGGCCCGCCGCACCGAGCAGCGACTCCCACAGGCGCGGCCTCGCGGACACTGCGGCAAGGCCCTTGAAGCCGAACGCCCACGAGCCTGACCTGGCGGCCGACACCGGCCGCACGCGCCGTCGCGCGGCGACGGCCGTCTTCGGCTCCGCGCCTGGGGTCAGTTCGGCGCCGAGGGCCAGTTCGGCGCCCGCCGCCACGTCCGCGCGCAGCTCGAGCAGCAGATCGCTGAGCGGCACGCGGGCCGGACAGGCGTCGTCGCAGGCGCCGCAGAGGGTCGAGGCGAAGGGCAGGTGCTCGCGGCCCTCCATCCCGTCGAGCAGCGGCGTGAGCACGGCGCCGATGGGCCCGGTGTAGACCGAGTCGTAGGCGTGCCCGCCCATCGTCCGGTACACCGGGCAGAAGTCGGCGCAGCTCCCGCAGCGGATGCACTGCAGCACCGGCGCGTACTTCGTCCCGAGGATGCGCGAGCGCCCGTTGTCGACGATCACGACGTGGAGCTCCTCGGGGCCGTCCACGTCCTCCTCCCTGCGCGGGCCGGTGATGGCGTTGACGTAGGCCGTCATGCGTTCGCCCGTGCCGGCCCGGGGCAGCATCGTGAGCAGCGGCTCGAGGCTCCGCCAGTCGGGCACGAGGCGCTCCATGCCCATGACGACCACGTGGGTGGGCGGCAGCGTGGTCGTCATCCGCCCGTTGCCCTCGTTGGTCACGAGAACGACGGTGCCGGTGGAGGCGACGCCGAAGTTGGCCCCGGAGACGCCGAGGTCGGCCGTGAGGAACTTGTCGCGCAGCGTGCGGCGCGCGGAGGCGGCGAGCGCGTCCGGCTCCTCGGGCAAGTCTTCCCCCGTGGCGTACGAGAGGATCTCCGTGATGCGCGGCAGGCGCATGTGCACCGCGGGCCCGATGATGTGGTAGGGCCGCTCTCCGGCCAGCTGCGCAAGGTAGGCGCCGAGGTCGGTCTCGGTCACCTCGGCGCCCACGGCTTCGAGCGCCGCGTCGAGGGCGATCTCCTCGCTGACCATCGACTTGACCTTGACGACGCGGCGGACACCGTTGCGGCGAGCGAGATCGGCGACGTACTCGCGCGCCTCCCGCGCGTCGGCGGCGAAGAACACGTGGCCCCCGGCGCGCTCGACGTTGCCGGCGAACTCGGCGAGATACCGGTCGAGATGCGCGACGGTGTGGCGCCGCACGGCGGCGACGGCGTCGCGCCACTCCTCGGCGTCGCCGAGGTCGTCGTGCGCCCACTTGTGCCACCCCTGCTGCACGGCCTGGTAGTCGTCGAGCCA
>JAZBOM010000420.1:0-3782 GCA_036351205.1 Thermoleophilia bacterium
GGAGTTCCTCGCCGACATCTACCGGATCCACAAGGACTACATCCTGACCGAGGACAACCTCTGGGCCAACGAAGAGGGCACGCCGATGCTCACCGAGATCATGAGCGACGCGGGCGTGATCCCGACGCGCAACTGGTCGAGCGGCACCTTCGACGCCGTGAAGGCCATCAACTCGGACGCCTTCCAGAAGATCAAGACCAAGAACCGCGCCTGCTACCAGTGCGCCATCGGCTGCCGGCAGTGGCACGAGGCCGGCGGCATGGCGACCGAGGGACCCGAGTACGAGACCATCGCCCTCTGCGGCTCGAACTGCGGCGTCAGCGACATCGAGGCGCTCATGAAGTTCAACCTCGAGTGCGACGAGCTCGGCATGGACACGATCTCCTGCGGCGCCGTGGTCGCCCTGGCGATGGACCTCACGGAGAAGGGCGTCAAGGACTTCGGCCTGCGCTTCGGCGAGACCGACTCGTACGTCAAGGCGCCGGCGATGATCGCGAAGCGCGAGGGCGTCGGCGCCGAGCTCGCGCTCGGCGCCCGCGCCCTGGCCACCAAGTACGGTCATCCCGAGCTGAGCTTCGAGGTCAAGAACCTCGAGCTGCCGGGCTACGACCCGCGCGGCAGCTTCGGCATGAGCCTCTCGTACTCGACCTCGGATCGCGGCGGCTGCCACATGCGCTCGTACCCGATCGGCGACGAGATCGTCGCCGGGACGCTGCCCCCCGACAGCCTCGAGGGCAAGGCCGAGTACAACATGAACGGTCAGAACTTCTCCTCCATGAAGTACACGGGTATCTGGTGCGACTTCTGGGCGATCGATCTCGACCAGATGTCGCAGCTCATGAAGCACGTGTGGAAGCGTGAGGTCAGCGAAGACGAGCTGGGCAAGGTCGGCGAGCGCATCTGGAACCTCAGCCGCCTGTTCAACCTGCGCGAGGGCGTCGAGGCCGACGACCTGCCGATCAAGCTGTACGCCGAAGAGCATGCGCACACCGAGGGCGCCTCGGCCGGCAAGGCGATCGGCAGGGACACGTTCAAGGCGGCGAGTCGCGAATACTACGACCTCCGCGGCTGGGACGAGCACGGCGTGCCCAGTGAGGCCAAGCTCTCCGAGCTCGGCATCGACGTGCGCCTCTAAGCCGGCCGGTCTTCGAGAGAGACGAAGGGACAAGAGAATGCCTCACGTGATGATCAGCTCGAAGAAGTGCACCGGCTGCCACATGTGCGAGCTCGCCTGCTCGGCACAGCACGAGGGCGCCTACCGGCCCTCGGTCGCCCGCCTCTACTCAGAGGTCAACCCGACGACGGGCAAGATCAAGGGCCACACCTGCCTGCAGACCGGCTGCGCCAAGTGCCAGGAGGCCTGCCCCGAGGACGCCATCGTGACGAAGGAGATCACGGTGACGGTCAAGGGCGACTACCCGGGCAAAGAGAAGAACGGCGAGACCGTCAAGGGCTACGTGCTCGTCGTCGACGAGGAGAAGTGCACGAACTGCGGCGAGTGCTACGAGGTCTGCCCGACCGGGGTCATCCACGAGCACCCCGAGCGCGGCGTCGCCTTCAAGTGCGACCTCTGCGGGGGCGAGCCCCAGTGCATCGCCTTCTGCCAGAACCCGCACGTGCTCGCCGTCGACTTGAAGGTCGACAAGATGGACAGGGAGCTGCAGGCCTAGCGGCATGGCCCGGGTCTCGGTCAAGCTGCCGGTCGGGATGACGACCGCCGACGGTCGCCGCGACGTCGAGTGCGACGCGGCGACCGTCGGCGAGGCGCTCGAGCAGGCCATCGCCGTCGAACCGCGGCTCAAGCCGCGCATCTTCCGCGACGACGGCCGCATGTGGGCGGGCGTGTTCCTCAACGGGCGCAGCATCAACGCCCGAGAAGGGCTCGCCACGGAACTCGAGGACGGCGACACGATGAAGGTCGTGCCGCCGATCTCCGGCGGCTGAGGCGGCCGGCGCGAAGCGCGTGACGACGGGGCGGGCGGCCCGGTGGGCCGCCCGCCCCGTCGCCGTCTAAGGCGGCCTGCCCGGGTCGCCCTGTCGCGGCCTCCGACCGGTCGCCCCGTCGCGTTCTCCGAGCCGTTCGCCCGGTCGCGGTCCAGGGTCGCGAACCCCTTACGGCGGCGCGGCTCCGCCGTATCCGTTGACTACTCTGGTAGCATCCCCGGCATGGACGGACCGGTCTGCGGACACCATCTCGAAGGGGTCAGCCTCTCCGCTGCGGTCGAGGGGCGCTGCAGCGTGCGACGATTCCTGCCCGAGCCGGTGCCGCGTGTGGACGTCCGCACCATGGTCGCCTGCGCGACGCGGGCCGCCAACGCCGGCAATGCGCAGTGCTGGCGCTTCGTCGCCGTCGAGGACGAGGCCACCCGCCGGGCGATGGCGGCCGCCGTCGACGCGGCGCTCGACGAGGTCGCGGCCTGGCCCGAGTGCGCCGGCCGCGCGGCCGACATCAAGGCGGTGAGGGCGTACGCGACGTTCTTCGCCGCCGCGCCGGTGGCCGTCGCCGTCTTCGTGCTGCCCTACGAATCACGCGGCGACGAGCTGCTGCGACTCCGCGGGCTCTCGCGCGAGGAGCACGACCGCCTGCGCCAGCGGCCCGACCTGCAGAGCATCGGCGCCGCCGTACAGGTCCTCTGCACGGCGGCTCACGCGATGGGCTACGGCAGCTGCTGGATGACGGCGCCGGTGATCGCCGCGCCGGCCATCGAAGAGCTGCTCGGCGTGCAGGCCGACGCCCGGCTGGCGGCGGTCGTGCCCATCGGCCGCGCAGCGGGCAGCCCGCGGCGCGGGCTGCGGCGCCCGGTCGACGACGTCCTCGAGTTCCGCTGAGGCGCGCCCGCGGCTGACGAGCCGGGCCCGCGTCGCGCGGTCCGGCGTGTGTCGTTCCCCTTGCCCATCGCGACGGTCGTCGCCTCATCTGCGTCCGCATCGCCACCCGTGTTGCGCGCCCGCGGCGGGCGTCGGTACACTCGAGCGGCGGCCGCGGCCGCGCCTCCACCCTCAGCCGGTGGCCGTCAGTCGAACGAGGGAGGACCGTGACCACCCCAGTCGCCGAGATCCGCGAGCTGTGCGTGCGGGCGCTCGAGGGCGACGCCCTCGACGAAGACGCCCTGGGGCGGCTCCTGGCCGCCGACGACGAGGGCGCCGAGGAGCTCTACGCCGCCGCGCGTGTGCAGCGCGGGCGACAGTTCGGCGACAGGGTCTTCCTCTACGGCTTCGTCTACTTCTCGACCTACTGCCGCAACGCCTGCGCCTTCTGCTACTACCGCGTCGGCAACCCGGAGAGCCCGCGCTACCGCAAGAGCCCCGACGAGGTCGTCGCCATCTGTCGCGACCTCGCCGCCTCGGGCGTCGACCTCCTCGACCTGACCATGGGGGAGGACCCGGTGCTCCTCGACGACGGCGCCGCGCGGCTCGTGGAGCTGGTCGGCGCCGTGCGCGAGGCGACCGGGCTGCCGGTCATGGTCTCGCCCGGGGTGGTCGACGACGCCGTGCTGCGCGAGCTCCGCCGGCGCGGCGCCGACTGGTACGCGCTCTACCAGGAGACGCACTCGCCGGAGCTGTACGCGCGCTTGCGCCTCGGTCAGCCCTTCGCGCGCCGCGCCGAGGCCCGCGCCGCGGCGCGGGCCGCCGGGCTGCTCGTCGAGGACGGCCTCCTCACCGGCATCGGCGACGGCGTCGCCGACCGCGCACACTCGATCGCCGCCATGCGTGCCGGTGATTGGCAGCAGGTGCGTGTGATGACCTTCGTCCCCCAGGCGGGCACGCCGCTGGCGGCGACC
>JAZBOM010000421.1:0-3260 GCA_036351205.1 Thermoleophilia bacterium
CGGCAAGTCATTCGCCGTCAAACAGATGGCGCGCGCCCTGCTCCCCGGCCTCATGAAGGAGCTCGAGTTCAACCTCTCGCAGCTCCACGACGAGTCCGAGCTCGGCCCCGCCCTGCACCGGGTGAGGGACGCGGTGCTGCAGCAGTACCTGCCGCTCGTCTTCTGGGACGAGTTCGACACCGCGCTGCAGGGCGTCCCCCTGGGGTGGCTGCGTCACTTCCTGGCGCCGATGCAGGACGGGGCCTTCCTCGAGCAGGGCGCCTTCCACCCCATCGGCCCGGCGATCTTCGTCTTCGCCGGGGGCACCTCGGCCACGCTTGACGAGTTCATCGGCGGCACCGACCCGGCGCTCTGGAAGCAGGCGAAGAAGCCCGACTTCCTCAGCCGGTTGCGGGCCTACGTGAACGTGTACGGCCCCAACCCGCAGAGCGAGCACGACGTCGCCTACGTCCTGCGTCGCGCCTTGCTGCTGCGCTCGCTGCTGCAGCGCAAGGCGCCGCAGATCGTGGACGGCGACGTGGTGCGTATCGACCCGGGGGTCCTGCGCGCCTTCCTCCAAGCGGATGGGTACACGCACGGGGCGCGCTCGATGGAGGCGATCGTCGACATGAGCTCGCTCTCCGGCAAGTCGCGCTTCGAGCGCGCCAGCCTGCCGCCGGCCAACCAGCTCGCGTTGCACGTCGACGCCGCGCGCTTCCTCGCCCTGGTCTACGGGAAGGGCAGCGGCTGACGCGCCGGCGTGGTGCCGCGGCCGAGAGTCCGGCGGGCCGCTGCGGCTGAGGCGCCGCGGCTGAGAGTGCGGCGCGTCCCCGCGGCCTAGGCATCGTCCGGCGGCGCCTGAAACGCCCGCACCGGCCGGCTGGGAGCAGCTACGGCCGGGGCCGGGCTCTCGCCCGGCCCCGGCCGTCCTTCACTCACTTCTGCGCGCTGCCCACTCGTGCGGGCGGCACGTCGCTCAGGACTCACTCAGGCGGCAGCTCACCGAAGGTGATGCTGACGTCGATGCCCTCTCTGGCGTTCTTCGCCCGCCAGAAGAAGTACCACAGGATGCCGGCGGCCCACGCGGACAAGAAGACGATCATGTACTTGCCGGTGACCTCGCGCGACGTCGGGTCGATGAACGAGAAGTACAGCATCGTGATGATGAACATGAGGTAGAGGACCCCGCCGATGGTGACCAGCGGGATGCCGGCGAGCTTCCACGTCTTGTACGGCGACGCGTCCCAGATGTGGCGCACGTTCTTGCGATACGGGAAGAGCACCGCCGAGATGCCGGTGATGAGGAAGATCGAGATGAACTGCATGCCTCCGCCGACGAGACCGGCGAGCTGGTTCGACAACCAGAGCACCAGCACGACGAGGCCGATGGCGAACCCCAGCATGGCGACGGTCAGGTTCTTGATCGGCGAGGCATGCCTCGGGCTCACATCGGTGAACCACTTGGGACCCATGCGGTCGAGGCCCCAGGCGAGGAAGGCGCGCGCGATCACGAGGAGGGCGATGGTGATCTCCAGCCAGATGACGGCGACGAACGCGAGCGCGATGGCCCACGCGACGATGCCGCTCTGGCCGCTGGCGATCCAGGTCAGCGTCAGGTAGTCCGGGTTGTACGGGGCCACGTAGCCTTCGACCCCGGCCCCGAAGCTGGCCTGCGCCGTCGCGCTCAGGAAGTTGAAGTCGACCAGCCGGTAGAGGCCGACGACGGTCAGGAACCCGAGCACGATCGGCGTCCAGACGGCGAGGATGTTGCCGGTGAGGAGGGCCTTGTCGGGGCGCTTGACCTCGCCGCTCAGGTAGGCGATCACGTAGTTGTAGACGAAGAGCGCGTAGACGCCGCTGAAGGCGCCGAGCGTGTGGTGCCAACTCCACGTGTTCGGCAGGGCGGCGGCGGCGATGAAGGCGTCGTAGTCCAGCGAGCCGTACTCGGCGGCGATCGCGTTCCAGCGCTCGATGAACTCGGCCTTGCTCGACATGAACAGGGCGATGATGAGCACGACCGGTCCGCCGATGGCGGGGATCAGCATGATCTTCTGGATGATCGCGTAGCTCTTCATGCTGAAGGCCACCGAGAGGTAGCCGACCACGATGGCGATGAGGCCGAGGATGATCAGGCCGCTCTTCGAGCCGACCCAGGTCGTGAAGCTCTCCCAGCCCATGTACTGGCCGAGGAGCTCCAGCGCGGGCTGACCGAGCCAGGTGGCGATGTACCAGTTCCAGTAGAAGACGGCGAGGATGTTGGTGAAGACGGCGCCCAGAGCGATCGCCGGGTGCAGGATGCGCGAGTTGTAGACGTACTCGCCGCCGGCGCGCGGCATCGAGCTGCTCAGGATGCCCCAGACGAGCGGCGCCCCGAGGCCGGCGGTCACGGCGCCGAGCCCGATGGCGATGAGCAGGTTGCCCTGCGGGAAGAGCGAGAGCGCGATGCCGACCATGAGCCACAGCGTGGCGATCGGCTGGCAGGTCATGAGCCCGGCCCCGAAGGCGTCCCACATGTCGAGGCCGCGGACGAGACCGCTGGCCTTGCGTTCGAAGGCGAGGCTGGACCCTTGGCTGGCGGTGCTTTCGGCCATATGTCCCCCTGGTCGAAATCTACGGTGTCCGGTGCTGCGAGGCTGGTGCGGCCCGGTGGCCCCCTCAGACCGGGGGGCCGGCACCAGACGCGTCACGCCATACCATCACCTCCGGGTCCAGGCACGAGGCACGATTTGACCGACCGGTCAACCTAACGCAGATGCTACTTATTCGGCGCGGCGTGTCAAGAGCCTGCAACGGAATGCATAGGTTCCGCGCGTGGCGCGCGCCGTGAATCCGCCCCACGATGGGCCACTCCGCGCCGGCGGTCGGCGGCCCGGCGGGTGACTGCGGGCGCGTCCGTTTCGGAACCGCTCTTCGGGGCAGACACGATGAAACGGAGGTGATCGACATGGCAGAGTGCGCGCAGTTCCGTCAATCAGTCGAAGTCGATGTACCGCCCTCGGTGGCGAACGAGGAGTGGACGCGCTTCGTCTTCTTCTCCCTGTACTACGGGAACCGCCTGGATGCGGAGCCGGACGACGGCTTCGTGCGCCTCGAGGGCGTCGGCGACGGCAAGACGCGGGTGAGCGTCGACCTCAACTTCTGCTCCGACTGGCAGGACATCGAGGACCCGGAGGAGATCGCCCGGATCGAGAACGACCTGGGCGTCAAGCTCGCTCGCTACAAGAGGTTCGTCGAGCAGCGACAGGCGGCCTGATCAGGCCCGTACGGCCTGAGGAGGGACG
>JAZBOM010000422.1:0-2923 GCA_036351205.1 Thermoleophilia bacterium
GCACGACGTACCAGACGTGGACCCACCCATGGAGCAGGATGAAGATGGCGAAGAGATACCGCATCACGGTCGGCGTCAGTCGGTCGCGGGCGAGCGGTCGGAGAGTCTCGACGCGGACGAACGGCCGGTCTCGCCGGTGCGGATCGAGCCGCCGGTCTCGCCGGTGCGCGGAGTGGCGCGGGGCGAGGCCCGGTCGTGCCCGCGGACCGACGGCAGCTGTGACAGGATCAGGATCGCCGCCGCCACGACGCCGTAGAAGCCCCACAGGAACAACGAGATGACGGGCGCATCGCTGTAGAGACGGTCGCCGACCAGCACGACCTCCGTCGCCAGCCAGATCACCAGCCCGACCCCGAGCACCACGCTGAGGAGCCAGGACCAGGCACGGTCCCTCACGAGGCCGTAGAAGACGACGAGCGGCAGCAGGCCCAACACCACGAAGAGGACGAGACCCGGCACCAGGAACGAGCCGAACGGCGTCCCTTCGAGGTAGCTTTGGCTGAAGCTCAGCGACTCACCGCTCGGGTCGAGCATCAGCCCCAGCCCGCCCGCGACGCCGCTCATCCCCTGGACGGCGCAGAAGGCAGCCAGCAGGTTCGCCGCCCCCGGTCGTCGTCGCTTGTCTCGCGTAGACCTCACGATCATCACCCTCCCGTGATCGCCGTTACTGACCCGCGCCTCTCCCGTGATCGATGCCGCTGAGCGGCTCCGGCGCCGTGCGGGGCGGCGCCGCGCCGCCGCTCCCGGCCGGGTACGCGGAACGGCGACCGAGGCCGCCGTCCGCGATCGTCTCGAGTAGGCGCATTGTCTTAGCGCCTGCCCGCGCGGGCCTCGGCCGAAAACGTTGGCCTCGCCTCCCGCCTCGCCGGCCGGCGCGTGGGGCAACGCCCACCCTGCGGCCCTCCGGGGGTACGCTTCCCCTGCATCCACCACGCAGAGGGAGGGCGTCATGACCAGGATCCCGCAGCAGCTCCACGACCTCCTCGCCGGCGGGCACGACATGTGGGTCGCGACGGTCGGCCCCGACGGCATGCCCAACGTCTCGATCAAGGGCAGCGGCGCCCTCCTCGACGACGAGCACCTCTACTTCGCCGACATGTTCAGCCACAAGACGCGCGAGAACCTCGAGCACGACGCACGCGTCGCCGTCGGCATCTACGACTGCGACCGCAAGGTCGCGATGCAGGTCAAGGGTCACGCCGAGCTGATCGACCACGGCGAGGTCTTCGACCGGGTCCACGAGCAGCTCTGCGCGCAGGCCGAGCCCCTGCCGTGCCCGCCGGTCAGGTACGTCGTGCGCATCACCGTCGACTCGGTGTGGGACATGACGCCGGGGCCGCACGCCGGCGAGGAGATGCGGCCGGTCTGACGGCGGGGCGGCGCGCACCGGCGCGCCCTCGCGTAACTCCCGGGCCATGACTTTGCCCTTTCCGGCGCGTCCTCGGGTCACTCCCGGGCCACCGCGTTGCCGCGACCGGCGACGTCGCGAAGCCGCCGGTCGCCATCGTCGACGCTATCGATGAGCGGCGTCGCGCGTTGAAGACGTACGCAGGCTGGGGGGCCTGCGAACCCGAGGGGGGACCATGAAGAGAAGCTACTCAGTCGTGGCGTGGTACTGCGCCGTCATCATCTTCGCCGCCGCGGTCAGCGCTGCGTTCGCGCCCGGCGGCGGGCCGCAGAGCGCGCGGTCGCCCGGCGCGGGCGACACCCCCGCGGTCGATACCGCCGTCGCCCGCCAACAATGCAACTTCATCCTCGCCGGCAAGGACGCGACCGCCGACGGCTCCGTGATGATGGCCTACAACAACGACTGGTCGCCGTACAACGCGCCCTACTTCGAGGTCGTGCCGGCGACCGACACGACCTACCGCTTCGTCAGGATCATGTGCGCGGGCTTCATCCAGGAGGGCGGCGTCAACGAGCGTCAGTTCGCCGTGAACTACGGCACGTTCACCGACCTCGACCCGAGCGTGATCGCCGCCGACCCGTACGAGGCCCAGGGCGTCACCGGCGAGCTCTGGGACCTGCTCCTGCAAGAGTGCGCCGACTGCGACGAGGCGCTCGACCTGATCGCCGAGATCGCCGACACGCGGGGCTTCAACGCGGGCTGCGCCGGCAGCCTCGGCTTCGCCGACCCCGACGAGGCCTGGGTGTTCGAGCTGCTCGGCGGCCACCACTGGGTCGCGCAGCGCGTGCCGGACGACGCGGTGCTCGAGCACCCCAACACGATCGTCGTCCAGGAGGTCGACCTGAGCGACCCGGAGAACTTCCGCGGCTCGCCCGACCTCGTGGAGTTCGCCGAGAGCATCGGGCGCTACGACCCCGCGGAGGGGCCGTTCGAGGTCGCCTGGGCCTACGGCCTCCGCGAGGACCTGCTGAGCTACTACGAGACCAACCGTCTCTGGGGCGCCTACGACACCCTCGCGCCGTCGCTCGAGCTGGTCCCGGAGATGCCGTACGAGACACGGCCGGTCTGGGTGGTACCCGAAGCGCCGGTGACCCGTCAGGGTCTGCAGGCCCTCTCGAGCTACCACTACGAGGGCACCGAGCTCGACCAGACCGACGGCTACACGCTGATGAGCCCGCACAAGCAGACCAACCGCCCGATCTGCTGCACCAACACCGACTACAACGCTGTATGGCAGCTCCGCGATTGGTTGCCGGACGATGTCGGCGGCGTGGTGTGGATCGCCCCGGGGCGGCCGTGCTCGAGCACGCACGTCCCGTTCTACGCCGGCATCACTGCGGTGCCTCCGAAATGGGATGACAGAACGGCGGCCAGGGCCTTCTGCAAGGTCGGCCTGAGGCTCGACCGCAGAGGCAAGATCGCCGGCGAGAGCTACTACGCGCACTACATCCCGCTGGTGCACGCCGTGTACGGCGCGTTCGAGGACGAATGCGCCGAGGCTCAGGCTGAGGTCGA
>JAZBOM010000423.1:0-6606 GCA_036351205.1 Thermoleophilia bacterium
CGCACGGCCGCGGCCGCCGTCTCAGCGCAGCGCCGCCCCGGCGCCGTGTTGCCGGGTCGCTCCCGCGTGACTATCATCGTAAGTGTCCGCAGTCGATGGATGGGAGTGCAGTGCCGCGTCCGCGCGCCAGAGGCGACCAGAGGGCCACCGCCCCCGGCGTGCGCCTGCGTTAGCGCCCCAACTGCCACTTCTGGACCGTCGTGCCCCTGCACCACGGCTGAGCGCGGCGGGAGCGGCGGCGCCCGCCTGAGGGCGCGCCGCCCGACCGCTCCCTCCCGTCCCTGGTCCGGCGACTCCTGCTCGCCGGGCCCCCGACCGTCCACCTGACTGCGAGAGCGATGACTCACCTCGGCGACATCCTCGATATCGACCTCGCGACCGGCGCCGGCACCCGGCGGCCGTTCGACGAGGCCGCGGCACGATCGATACTCGGCGGCCGCGGCTTCGGCGTCCTCGAGCTCTGGAGGTCGACCGGTCCCGGCACCGACCCCCTGAGCCCATCCAACCCGCTGATCCTCGCCCCCGGCCTGCTCACCGGGACCGGCGCGCCCACGGCCTCGCGCCTGCAGGTCACGGCGCGGTCGCCGCTCACCGGGCTGCTCGGCAGCTCGAACGTCGGTGGCGGCTTCGGCTTCGCCCTGGCCGACGCCGGCCTTGCCGCGCTTGTGCTGCACGGCGCGGCGCCGCGGTTCTCCTGGCTCTCGCTCTCGCCCTCGGGCGTCGAGCTGCACGACGCCCGCGACCTCGTCGGCCTCGAGACCTTCGAAACGCAGGCGGCGATCGCCGCGCAGCTGCCCGGCCCCCACGGCGAGGCTCTGGTGATCGGCCCGGCCGGCGAGCGCCTGCTGCCCCTGGCCTGCCTGGTCTCGCAGCGCGGCCACGCCGCCGGCCGCACCGGCCTGGGCGCGGTGCTCGGTGCAAAAAACCTCAAGGCCATCGCGGTCGCCGGTGGCGCGGCCACACCTGTGAAGACCGGCGAGCTCGCCGGTCTCGCCCGCGCCTACGTGAAGAAGGTCGTGGCGGCCGACAACTTCCGGGACTTCCACCGCTACGGCAGCACGTTCGGCATGGAGTGGGGCAGCGAACGCGGAGTGCTGGCCACGCGCAACTTCGCCGCCTTCCGCAACGACGGGCCCCTCGCCGTCGACAGCGCGGCCGTCCACCAGTTCTTCCAGCAGCGCTCGGGATGCCGGCACTGTCCCGTTCAGTGCAAGGCCGAGGTGCGCATCGCCGCCGCAGGCACCGACCCGGGGGCCGCGGGCGCCGACCTCGTCGGCCAGCGGCCCGACTTCGAGCCCCTGGTCGCGCTGGGGCCGAAACTCGGCATCGACGATCCGGCCGCGGTGGTGCGCCTGCACAACCGCTGTGACGCCCTCGGCCTCGATTCCATCTCGGCGGGCGGCGCCATGGCCTTCGCCTTCGACGTCTACGACCGCGGCATCATCACAGCCGCCGACACCGACGGTGTCGAGCTGCGCTGGGGGGACGCCGACGCGGCCGGCGCGCTGCTCGAGGGCATGGCGTCCGGCGAGGGCTTCGCCGGCCTTCTCGGGCACGGCGTGCAGCGTGCGGCGACGGCGCTCGGGCGCGGCACCCACCGCTACGCCTACCACGTCAAGGGTCTCGAGCTCAGCGCCTTCGACCCGCGCGCAGCCTGGGCCACGGCGCTCGGCTACGCCGTCTCGAGCCGCGGCGCCGACTACACCAGCATCTACCCTCACCACGAGTTCGATCTGCCGGCCGCCGAGGCCGAGCGCTTGTACGGCAGTGCCGAGGCCGCCGACCCCCTCTCGCCCAAGGGCAAGGCGGCCCTCGTACGACGCAGCATGATCGTGAGCGCGGCGATCGACGCGCTCGGCCTCTGCAAGGTCCCGGTCCTGAGCCTGCTGAACCGCTTCGATCTGGAACTCGAGGCGGAACTCACGGCGTTCGCCGGGCTTCCCCTGACCGCCGACGAGCTCTTCACCGCCGGCGAGCGCATCGTCACGCTGGAGCGCCTCTTCAACCTGCGCTGCGGTGTCGACGGCGAGGCCGACAGGCTGCCGGTGCGCTTCACCGAGCGCCGCCTCGAGAGCCTCCCGGAGGGCGGCGGCGTGGTCGAGCTCGACGACGTGCGACACGAGCTCTACGAGCTCCTGGGCTGGACGGGCGAGGGCATCCCCCTACCCGACGCGGTACGCCGCCTCGACCTGGATTCCGTCGTCGAGGCCTCCGCGTGACTGTGGACGCGCCGCTCGCGGGCATCGCCGGTGCATCCGGCTTCACCGCGCCGCGCCTCGACCGCTCCTCGAGCCCACGGCCACCAGCGGTTGTGGCCTGCGCTCGACGACGTGCCTCGAGGCGGCCGCTGCGATGCAGCCGCGGGACGCGTCGGGCCGACTCAGCCTCTCAGCCGTTCGGCGTGATGACGGCCCGCCCCCGGAGCGTCCCGGCGCGCAGGCGCCCGTAGGCGTCCGCCGCCTGGTCGAGCGCGAAGCGCTCGGTGTGGGCGCGGATCCTGCCGTCACGCGCGAGCTCGAGCACCTCCAGCAGCTCGGGGAGGCTGCCCCAGTAGGGGATGGTCAGGCTGCAGCCGAAGGGCAGTGCCCCGTAGCCGAAGGGGAGCGTCCCGCCCGCCAGGCCGATGACCTGCACCGCGCCGCCCTCGCGCGCAACGGCCACGGCGAGCCTCATCGTCTGATCCGATCCGACGCAGTCGAAGACGACCGACGCACCCAGACCGCGTGTGAGGTCACGGACCTCGCCGGCCGCCGATTCACCGGCCGCGATCGTCTGGTCGGCGCCGACCTCACGCGCGAGGGCCAGCTTCGATTCATCCACGTCGATCGCGATCACCCGGGCGGGCGTGACCGCGTGCAACAGCTGCACCGCCATGTGCCCGAGCCCGCCGACGCCGATCACGAGCGCCCAGGCTCCCGCACCGAGCAGCGCCAGAGACGACTTGATCGCGTGGTAGGGGGTCAGCGCCGCATCCGAGAGCGGCGCCGCATCGCGCGGGTCAAGCTCGTGCAGCGGCGTCAGCCAGCGGGCGCTCGGGACGAGCATGTACTCGGCCATTCCGCCGTCGCGACCGAAGCCGCCGATGGGCGTGTCGACCAAGGCGTTGCGCTCGCACTGCATCTCGCGACCCTGTCGGCAGGCCGCACAGCGACCGCAGCCCCACGGGCCGTACACGGCGACCGCGTCACCGGGGCGCCACCCGTCGACGCCGGCGCCCACGACCTCGACCCAGCCCGCGTTCTCATGGCCGAGCGTGAAGGGCAGCTCGTAGGGATGCGTGCCCGCCGGCCAGTCCATGACGCGAAGGTCGGTGTGGCAGGCGCACGCGCCGCCGACCTTGATCAGCACCTCGCCGGGCCCGGGCTCCGGCACGGGAACGTCACGAAGCTCCGGGGCTTGCTGCCACTCAACGAGCTGGTACGCCTGCATCGTCGTCTCCCTCTGGGTCGTTGCTGCGGGGACGCGGTCGCGGGCGGCTTCGCCCAGACCCCGCGCCGTGCGGTCAGAGCCCGGCGGCGGCGTCCAGGCGGGCGAGCAGGTCGGTCGGCAGAGCCGGCACCTCGTGCGTAGCCAGCAGTTCGAGCGCCTTGCGCCGCGCCTTCTCGGTGACGTCGAGCCCGCCGCCCTCGGACCAGCGGTCGTGGCTCATCCTGTTGAGCAGCGTGGCGCGCCACTGCGAGTCGCGCAGGTGCCGCCTGGTGTGCCGCTGGCCGAGGTAGTCGCCCCCGGGCCCGACCGCCCTCAGCACGTCGACGGCGAGGGTCTCGTCGGAGACCTCGAGCGCGGCCAGCAGACGCCGGTCGCGGGCGATGAACTCGGCCACGAGCACGACCTCGGCCAGCGATCCCGAGAGGCCGAAGTCCATGTAGCCGACGTCGTGGTTGAGGTTGGCGCCGAGCTGCATCGAGAGCTTGGTCAGCTCGTCGGCCTCCATGCCGGCCTGGGCGTCGACGACCTGGGCGTCGGTGTGGCCGCTGAACCCCCAGTTGGGGATGTCGAGCCACTTCGCCATCTCGACCTCGCAGGCGTAGGCGCGCACGAACTCAGGAGAGTTGTAGGAGGACTGCGAGGTCGCCATGTCGAGGGTGTTGGGCCCCTGGCCGATGACGAACGGCGCCCCGGGGGCGCGCAGCTGGTGCATGACGAGACCGAAGAGCGCCTCGGCGAGGCCGAGGGTGATCTGGCCGACGGTGGTGATGGGCGCCGTCCCGCCGGCGACGGGCGACGGACAGTAGGTCGACGGGATGCCGCGGTCGGCGCAGAACAGCAGCTTGTCGACCGTCTCGAAGGGGTGCTTGAGCGGGCTGACCGGCTGGTTGTACATGACGAAGTAGGGCTTGGCGCGCAGCAGGTCGGCGCCGCCGCGCACCTCGCAGGCCATGCGCCACATGGGCTCGACGGTCTCGACGCCGCCGGCGGTCATGACCAGCGGCTTGGTCGTCGCCTCGACCATGGCGCGGAACTGCTTCGGGTAGGCCTCCCCGGCCTCCATGCCGTCCGGGTAGGCGCCCGACATGACGAAGTCGATCTCGGGCAGGGCGTCGCAGAGGCGCGCGGCCTCGGTGACGTCGTCGAGCCTGCCGAGGCGGCGCTCGCCGGTCTCGAGGTCGTGGAGGTGCATGACGTCGGAGCCGTTGCCGAAGTAGGCGCGCCGGCCCCCGAGGTCCATCGCCGGCTCGCCGTCGCGGTCGTAGACGACGAAGCTCTGTGGCACCGTCTCGCGCGCCCGGGCGACGAGAGCGGCCGGCACGTGCACGAGGCCCGACTCGTCCCTGGTGCAGCCGCCCTCGAGCATGACCGCCTCGCCCTCGTCGTGCAGGACGACCATGCCGACGTCGGAGAGGATCCCGAGCGCGGTGTCGTAGATGCGCCGCTTCTGCTCCTCGGTGAGGAAGCTCACCCGGCCGGCGCCGATCTGCCTGCTGCTGTGTGACATCGTCTCTCCCGGATCGCGGTAGCCGGACCCGCCGGCGCGTCGGGCGGCGGTCGCCGCTGAACATTACCGCGTCGGGGGTGCCATTGCACGTGAGATTCACCGTCAATGGGGCCGCTCGTCGACTTTAGTTTCGTACTGCCCGTCGTCGATGGGCTCCCGTACTGTGCTCTCGCCCTCCCACTCGAAGTTGACCTTCTCGGTACGCAGGATGTGCCACGTCTCCGTGTAGGCGATGCCCTCGATCTCCTCGAGGTCCTCGTTGAGGAACTTGTACAGGCCCTCGTTGTCCGCGAGGTGCACCTCGATGAGGAGGTCGAAGGAGCCGGTCGTGTACCCGACGTACGAGACGTTCTCCATCTCCGCCAGTCGGGCGCCCACTCCCTTGCCGTAGCCGCGCGCGACGCGAATGCCCACCATGGCGTCGACGGGGAGCCCGATCGCCGTCGGGTTCACCCGTGCCATGGGAAGGATCACGCCCCTGGCGATCAAGCGGTCGACGCGGCCGCGCACGGTCGCTTCGGAGACGTCGAGGGCACGCGCCATGCTTGCGTAGGACCGCCGCGCGTTGGGGCGCAGGAGGCGCACGATGCGCCGGTCCAGGTCGTCGATCTCCACCGCGCCGAACGGCGCCTGGCCGGCTCGCACCATCATACGCCGCCTCTCTGCTGAATCCTGACCGCTGACGGCTTCATGATAAGGATTGCGCAGCCTTAAGCAAGGACTACCTCCAGAACGGCGGCCACAGCGCCATTACTGACAGCAAACCGCAGTCGCACGCTTGACAGTGCCGGGTAGCGGTGGCATGGTGGCGCCTGTCGGCGCCCGCCGGCAGCGGGCACAGCGGCCGAGGCCGAGGCCTCTCGAGGAGTGTGAGCACATGAAGGCCAGCACGACGTGGCTCTCCGCCGGCGAGATCAGCGCGATCGTCGACACCGCCCTCGGCGTACTCGCCGAGACCGGCATGCGCTTCGCGGGCTCGCGCGTCCTGCCCTTGCTGGCCGAGCGCGGCGCCGAGGTCGACCACGCCACCGGTCTCGCTCGCCTGCCGCGCGAACTGGTGGAGTGGGCGGCCGCGCAGTGCCCGCGGAGCATCCTCATGGCCGGCCTGACCGAGGCGGACGACGTCCTGCTGGACGAGGGAGAGCCCTTCCACTTCGTGCCCAGCGGCTGCGTCGCCAAGACGCTGGACTTCCGCACCGGCGAGCGCCGGGCGAGCACGCTGCAGGACCTGCGCGAGTGCACGGCGCTCAATGACGAGTTGCCACAGCTCGACATCATGTGGACCCAGGTCAGCGCCTCGGACGTGCCGATCGAGCGGCGCGAGCTCGAGGAGTACTTCACCCTGCTCACCGAGACGCGCAAGCACGTCACGTTCGTCGATTGCCCCAACGAGGCAGACGCCGTGCTGCGGATCGGCGAGGTGCTCTCCGGCGACCTCGAGCGCTTCCGCGCGCGCCCGCGCATCTCCACCGTCGTGACGGCGGCTTCGCCGCTGCAGGTCGACGGCAGCGTCCTGGACACGCACCTCACCCTGGCCTCCCACGGGGTGCCCGTCGAGATCTACTCGATGGCCATCGCCGGGGCGACAGCCCCCGTCACGCTGGCCGGTACCGTGACGCAGGGAGTCGCCGAGTTCCTCGGCATCGCCACCGCGATGCAGGTCGCCGCCC
>JAZBOM010000424.1:0-7355 GCA_036351205.1 Thermoleophilia bacterium
GCGCTCGCGAGCGCGCCCCCGCCCGGCGAACGGTCGGCGACGCCCCGCCTCGAGTACGTCCGCGCGCCGCCCGCAGCGCCGGGACTCAGACGTACGCGTAGGCCCGGACGGGCGAGCCGTCGCCGCCCTCGATGCGCAGCGGCACGAAGGCGCAGCGGTACGGGCCGGCGCCCTCGAGGCACTCGAGACGCGTCAGGTTCTCGACGATCAGCACGTCGGCTCCGAGCAGCGCCGCGTGGGCGTGCTCCGTGCCGCCCGCCGTCGCGTCGAGACTGAACGCGTCGGTGCCCACGAGGCCGACGCCGGCCTCCACGAGCCGGCGCGCGGCATCCGCGGACAGGTACGGATGGTGCTCGGCCTCCGGCTCGCCCCAGTGACGGTCCCAGCCCGTATGCAGGAGGACGGCCGCCCCGGCGAGCGCCGATCGCGGCAGACCGGCCTCGAGTGCCGACCAGGGGATAGCCGCATCGGAGGGCCCCTCGAGGTGGACGACCCACGCCTCGAGGAGGAACCGCTCCAGCGGGTACTCGTCGATGGTGCGGCCGTCGGCCACATAGTGGCGAGCAGCGTCGATGTGGGTCCCCGCGTGCGTCCCCAAGGCCAGGCGCAGCATGCGCCAAGGTGCGTCGACCTCGACCCGGCGCACTTCGACCGGGCCATCACCCGGGTACGACGGCATGCCCTCGCCGATACCGTGGCTCAGATCGACCAGCACGCCGTCCGCCCCCTCAGAGGAAGAAGACGAGGGTGACGATCGCGAACACCGGCAGGAGCACCGCCGCCGAGTAGCCCATGTAGCCGAAGAAGCTCGGCATGCGCACGTCGCTGTGCTCGGCGATCGACTTGACCATGAAGTTGGGCGCGTTGCCGATGTACGAGTTCGCGCCCATGAACACGGCGCCGCAGGAGATCGCGGCGAGGAAGGCGGCGGGCGCCGCCACCGCGCCGCCCGTCACCGTCGTGCTCATCAGACCCGCGAGCCCGTCGACGCCGAGGGTCCCCTGGGCGAGGGCCGTGAACGTGAGGTAGGTCGGGGCGTTGTCGAGGAACGACGAGAGAACGCCGGTGAGCCAGAAGTACTGCCAGGGATGGGTCAGGCCGAGCTCCTCGCCGCGCGCCTCGAGGATCGCGAGCGCCGGGATCATCGTCGTGAAGATGCCGGCGAAGATGACCGCCACCTCCACGATCGGCGCCCAGGTGAACTGGTTCCAGCGCCGCGGCGCCCGCGCGCCGACCTTGAGCGAGAGCACCGCCATGGCGACCATGATGAGCTCGCGCAGGAAGGGGAAGTGGATCGCGGCGCCGATCTCGTGCAGCGGCTCCGACAGCAGCACCGCCCCGATCACCCCGCCGAGGAAGAGCACGTTGATCTTGCCGGTCATGCCGAGGGGCACGTAGTCCTCGATGTCCTCCTCGCGCGAGACGGGCGTCTCGCGGGCGTAGAAACGCCGGTCGATGACGTAGTAGATCGCCAGCGTCACGCCGACCACCAACACCCACTGCGGGAACAGGCGCAGCGTCCAGAAGAAGTCGACGCCACCGAGGAAGCCGAGGAAGAGCGGCGGGTCGCCGAGCGGCGTCAGCAGGCCGCCCAGGTTGGCGACGACCATGATCGTGAAGACGACGGTGTGGCGGACGTAGCGCCGCTCCGAGTTGGCCCGCAGGATCGGCCTGATCAGCAGGCAGGCCGCCCCCGTGGTGCCGATGAAGTTGGCGAGCACGGCACCCACGGCGAGGAAGGCGACGTTGGTGCGCGGCGTCGCGAGAAGGTTGCCCGTGAGGTACATCCCCCCGGAGATCGTGAAGAGGCTGCCGAGCAGGACGACGAAGGCCACGTACTCCTCGGCCGTCTCGAGGAGGGCGTGGTGCCCGCTCTCCCGCCTGACGAGCTCGAGCAGCACGAGAACGGGGAGGGACCAGGCGATCGCCACCAGGGCCTTGTTGCGATCGCGGTGGAACCACCGCGGGACGGTCAGCGGGAGCACCGCCAGCGAGAGGACCATGCCGGCGAACGGCACGACCCAGAGGAGCGAAAGCCCCGCGCCGAGCTCGGTCACGGGCGTACCCCGGCCCGGGCACTGACGGTGCGGGTCATCGCCGGCGCTCTCCCCGGGTCTGGCGCGGGCGGCCGGCCCGCGGGCGGCGCCGCGACCGGGCGCGCGGCGGCGTCAATTCTAAGCAATCCGCCGCCCGCGCGCTCGGCTCAGGCCGGGGCCGGCAGCCAGACCGTGAACAACGCCCCGCCCTCGGGCGCCGTCCCGGCCTCGATCACGCCGCCGTGCGCCTCGACGAGCCCCTTGGCGATGGCGAGCCCGAGACCGACGCCGGCGGTGCTCCTCGCGTCGGACGAGCGGTAGAAGCGGTCGAAGACGAACGGCAGGTCGGCGGCGGCGATGCCCGGACCGCTGTCGGCGACGGTGACGCGAGACCACCCGCCGGGGGCACGCCCGGGCGGCGCGCCGCCGCTCGCGACCGCCACCACCACGCGGCCGTCGGCCGGCGTGAACTTGCGCGCGTTCTCGAGGAGGTTGCCGAGGACCTGCAGCAGGCGGTCGTGGTCGCCGCTGACGGCGGCCGGCGCCAGTTCGCGCTCGATGGCGACGCCGGCGCGCGCGTAGGCGGGCTCGGCCCGCGTGAGCGCGTCCCCCACCACGTCGCCGAGGTCGAGCCGCTCGAGGACGAGCTCGAAGTCCTCGGCCTCCATCTCGTTCAGACTGCGCAGGTCGCCGAGCAGCCGGCCGAGGCGCTCGACCTCCTCGCCGATGACACGCAGGTTCTCGGGCGTGGCCGGCAGGACACCGTCTTCGAGCGCCTCGATGCGCGCCTGGATCGTCGCCAGCGGTGTGCGCAGCTCATGGGCGAGGTCTGCGGTCATGTCGCGCCGCCATTGCTCGTCGCGCGCGAGAGCGTCGGCCATCTGGTTGAAGGCCGCCGCCAGGGCGCCGACCTCGTCGTCGGAGCGCGGCGCCACGCGGACCTCGAGATTGCCCGAGGCGACCTCCTCGGCGGCGTCCGTCAGCTCCTCGAGCGGCCCGGTGATGCGCCGTGTGATGACCACGCTGACGAGCAGGGCGAGCGCGGCGGCGACCAGGGCGGCGAGCACGAGATTGCGGTTGAGCGCGCTGCGGAAGGACTCGTCGACCGCGATCTCCCCGGCCGGGGCAGCGTAGACATCGGCCCGGCCGACGGTCTCGCCGTCGACCTCGATGGGGTACGAGGTCACCTCCACGCCGTCCTCGCTGCGGCTCGAGGAGCGCTCCGTGTCGCCCATCCCGCCCTGGCCCATCATCCCGCGGCCCATCCCCGTGCCACGACGGCCCTCGACGGTGAAGAGGAGCTCCCCCTCGGTGTCGTAGACGGCGACGTCGACGGTGTTGAAGGAGGCGATCTGCCCGACGGCGTAGATCGCCTGCGCGTCCCAGCCGCCGTCGCGGTAGGTCTCGGCCAGGGTCTGGACCACGGCTTGCTGTCGCTGCTCGCGGACCTCGTCGACGTAGCGCTCGAAGCGTCGCTCCCCGGTGTAGTTGACGATGAGGGCGACGACCACGACGGCCAGCGCGGCGACGCCGGCGTGGGTCAGGGCCAGCTTGAGGCGCAGCCCGCGCCTCACCGCGCGTCCTCGGCGAGGCGGTAGCCGCGGCCGTACACGGTCTCGATCAGCCAGGGGTCGCGGGCGTCGTCGCCCAACTTGTGACGCAGGTTCTTGACGTGGGCGTCGATGGTGCGCTCGTAGCCCTCGAACTCGTACCCCTGCACCTTCTCGATGAGCTCGAACCGGCTGTAGACGCGCCCGGGGAACCGGGCCAGTGTCTGCAGCAGCCTGAACTCGGACTCGGTGAGCTCGACCGCGCGGTCGTCGACCGTCACGCGGCGGCGGGCGCTGTCGACGACGAGCCGTCCGCCGACGCGCTCGAGGACGTCGGCCTGCGGCGCCGCCTCGGCGTGGGCGCGGCGCAGCAGGGCGCGCACGCGAGCCGTCAACTCCCGCGGGCTGAACGGTTTGGTGAGATAGTCGTCGGCGCCGACCTCGAGGCCGCGCAGCAGGTCCTGCTCGCTGTCGCGCGCGGTGAGCATGATGATCGGCACGTCGGACCCCTCGCGAAGCCGCCGGCAGACCTCCTCGCCGGAGATGCCGGGCAGCCCGAGGTCGAGCACGACGAGGTCGGGCGGTCGGCGGGCGGCGTCTTCGAGTGCGTCCTCGCCCGTCGCCCGCCACACGACCTGGTGCCCGTCGCGCTCGAGGTAGTGCTGGACGACCTCGGCGATCCGCGCCTCGTCCTCGACGAGCAGGATCCTGCGCACCGTACCCATGCCACCATCTTAGCCCGCGGACGACCGGCGGCAATCTGATACCATCCTCCAAGCCCGAAGGAGGTCACGCTGCCCAACCTGAAGGTGTACGGGTTCAGTCTCGCCGTGGCCGCCTTCGTCGCGGTCGTCGCGCTCTTCACCCTCCAATCCCCAGAGACGCCGCCGCTCGTACGGGAGTCCGTCGCCTTCGACGGCGCCCGGGCGATGGACGACGTGCGCACGATCGCCACCGAGTTCCCGCGCCGCGTCGCCGGATCGGAGGCGGACGGGCGCCTGACCCTGTGGCTCGTCGCCCAGCTCGAGGAGATCGGCCTCGAGGCGAGCATCGAGAGCTTCCCGGCCCAGCGCGGCGGGCGCGCCGTCGGCCTGCAGAACGTGTACGCCTTCGATGAGGGGACGGCGCGCGGCACCATCGCCCTCGTCGCCAACCGCGACATCGTGCGCTCGGCGACGCAGGGCGCCAACGACAACGCCACCGGCGTCGCCGCGCTCCTCGAGCTGGCGCGCGTCTTCGCGCTCACCTCCCACCGACACAGGCTCCTCTTCCTCTGGACGGACGGCGACGCCGAGGGAGGGCTCGGCGCCGCCGACTTCGTCGCCCGTCATGCGGTCGACGACCTCGTGGCCGTCGTCGGCGTGCGCGCCGTGGCGCCGAACGGCGCCACCGCCCTGCGTGTCGAGGGCTGGAGCGACAGCCCGCGCCTGGCGCCGCCCTGGCTGTGGCTCCTGGCCGCGCCGGCGGCACGGACGACGGGCGCCCCCCTCGCGGAGCTGCCGGGCCCGCTCTCCCAGGTCCTCCGGCTGGCAGCGCCGCTCGGTGGGGGGTTGCAGGCGCCGTTCGTCGCCGCCGGCGTGCCGGCGGTCTCCCTGACCGCCGTCGCCCCCGAGGTGCCTCCCCCGGCGGACACCCTCGAGACGGTCTCGGGACAGACCCTGGCCAGGGTCGGCGGGTCGGTGCAGGCCATGGTGATGACCATCGACGGCGCCAAGCTGCCTGAGGAGCGCAGCGGCGGGACCATCTTCCTCACCCGGCAGCGTACGCTCCCCGGCCGCTCTCTCGCCCTGCTGCTCGTCGCCTTCTTCGTACCGTTGCTGACGGTCACGCTCGACCTCTACGCCCAGTGCCGGCGGGCGCGGCTCGCGCCGCGGCCGGCGTGGGTCCGCGCCGCCCTGGCCGCCGTCCCCTGGCTGGTCGCGGTCGCGCTGGCCTACCTGGCGAACCTGGTCGGCGTGCTGCCCGGAGGCCCGGGGGGCGTGCTGGTGCCCTGCGCCGAGGTCATCGCCGAGCCGCGCTACCTGCGCATCGCTTTGCTCGCCGCCGTGTTCGCCCTCGTCACGGTCTACGTCGCCGGGGTCGAGCGGCGCGTGAGCCGGCGCCTGCCCGCCGACAGCCGCAGCCTCGTGCTCGTCGCACACGTGAGCCTCCTGCTGATCGCCGGGGGCCTCGCGCTGCTCAACGTCTACTCCCTGCTGCTCGTCCTCCCGGCAGCGCTCCTCTGGCCGCTCGCCCGCCCCGGCGGCTGGGTGCGGTCGGTGCTCCCCGTCCTCCTGGGGCTCTCGGCCCTCGTCGTCGCCGCGATCCACTGTGCCGTGCACTCGGGACTGGAGGTGAACGCCTGGTGGTACCTCTTCGTACAGTTCGAGACGCGCGCCCTGCCCGTACCGGCGGCGCTGCTCGGCGTGTTCTTCCTGTCGACGACCGTCCTCTACGCACGGGCGATGCATGCGGCGCCGCGGCCGCCGGCGGCGCCGGCAGCCCCAGGCGAGGTCGGCGTCGACGATCTCGCGGCGCCGGCCCCGGAGCCCCGTGCGCCGGGGACCGGTGAGCCCGGCGCCTCGCCCGGCGACGGTGCCGGCCTGCCGCCGGGGAGCCCGCAGGGTGTGGAGGAGGGCAGCGGCGTCGACGCGGTGCGCATGACGGTCCGGGGGGCAGCGGTGCCGCGCCGCGGCGACGACCCGCGCGGGGGAGGCGGAGCATGAGCTGCGGGGAGAGCTGAATCCGGGGGAGACGTGACGGCGCCGGGGAGGCCGCTGTGCGGCCTCCCCGGCGCCGTCACGTCAAGCCCCAGGGCGCGTCAGGTGTCGTCCGGCGAGAGACCTTCGTCGACCTGGGCCGAAGCCTCGCTGTCGAGCTGGACCGTGTCCTCGGGTACCGGCTTCTCGCCGCTGTCCCTGGAGAGCAGCGCGGCCTCTCCGCTCATCATGGCGTCGAAGGCCTTGGCCTTGAGCCGGGCGCGGGTCTCCTCGATGCGACGGCGCATCTCGGCCTGGTCGATCGGGTGAGCCTCGGCCGGCTCATCCGCGGCCGCCGATGCTTCGCCCACCGGCGCTTCGGCAACGGGAGCCTCGGCGGCCGGCTCCGCCACCGCAGGCGCTTCCGGCACGGGCTCCGCGACGACGGGCTCTTCCGCGACGGGCTCCTCGACGACGGGCTCTTCGACGGCCGGTTCTGCCGCGACGGGCTGCTCGACCGCAGGCTCTTCGACGACGGGCTCTTCCGCGGCCGGCGGCACCTGCGCGATGTCCGCCACGAGTCCCGACGTGTCTGACGCCCAGGCGGCCGTGGCCGGCTCGGGCGCCGGCTCCTCGTAGGCCTCCCAGGCGGACGCGGCCTCCTCGACCAGCGGGGGCGCTTCCTCGACTGCCGGCTCTTCGGGCGCCTCGTAGGCCGGCGGTGCCACGTAGGCCTCGGCCGGCGCAGTCCCGGCAAAGGGTGAGGGCGCCAACGGGGGCGGGACGACGGCTTCGGTCACCGGCGCCTCGGCGGGGCGCGGCTCCTCCCACGGCGCAGGCTCCTCTGCGACCGGCGCTGTGGCCTCGGGAGCCGGGGGCTCCTCCCACGACGCGACCTCAGGACCGACCTGCTCTTCGACGACGGGCTCGGCAGCGACCTCTTCCTCCGCGACCGGCGCTTCCGCGACCGGCGTGATCTCCTGGGTGGCCTCGCTCTCGGCCACTGGCTCCTCGACCGGGGCGAACGGCTCGGCGATCTCGCTCTCCACCGCGGCCCGCGTCGCCTCGATGCGCGGCTTCAGGTCCTCGAC
>JAZBOM010000425.1:0-2277 GCA_036351205.1 Thermoleophilia bacterium
CCACCGTCGACCAGGACAACGTGCTCACGATGGCGATGGTGGTGGACGAGACCGTCTACCACTCTCCCGTGCACACGCCGTTCGGCGACTACCCGTACACGGAGGTCATGCGCGCCGGCGTCTGGTCGGCGTCGAAGTCGCTGATCCCGGGGCTCGCGGCGCTGCGGCTCGCGCAGAAGTACGGGACCGGTTTCCTCGACACGAAGATCGTCGACTACTTCGACCCCGGTGAGTACGAGTTCGCGAGCGACGAGGCCGAGGCGCGCTGGAACATGGTGACCATCTGGCACGCCCTGCACATGACGACGGGCATGTGGCCGGCCGGCTACGACCCCAACTGGGCGGCCGACAGCCTCAACACCTACCAGTGGTCGTACTCGTACGAGCTCGCCGACCAGATCTGGTACTACTTCAGGCAGGAGCCGAACCCGGAGGTCGACGGACCGGGCGAGGCCTTCTACTACATGGACCAGGACATGTGGATCGCGGCC
Source organism: Thermoleophilia bacterium (assembly GCA_036351205.1). Lineage (GTDB taxonomy): Bacteria > Actinomycetota > Thermoleophilia > UBA2241 > UBA2241 > UBA2241. The sequence continues at coordinate 492 of JAZBOM010000425.1, forward strand.
CTGGCCATGCAGCGCTACCTGCAGCAGCATGAGGGCCCCGGGGCGACGATCCTCGGGATGCTCGCGGACGAGGTGTACGGGCCGATCGGCGTCGACCACTTCGCCGCCGGCACCGTGTACACGGCGACGGGCGCCGTCGGGTTCCCGTACAGCGCCTGGGGCGCCCTCCCGACGCTCGAGTACCTCGCCAAAGCCGGCACGCTGATCGCCGACGGCGGCCGCGCCCCGGACGGGACGCAGATCCTCGACGCCGACCTCGTCGAGGAGTTCTACGGCAACGACGACTACCAGTTCGCGTTCTGGAAGACCAGGTACACCGACGCCGACGACGACATGTACTACGTGCCGACGATGAGCGGCGCCGGCGGCAACTACGTGCTGAGCATGCCGAACGGGCTCGTCGGCATAGCCCTGGGCTGCGACTCGTACAACTTCTCGTGGAGCAGCGGGCAGATGAGGACGATCGTGGAGGCGGCCGACACCGTGAAGCCGTTCTAGGCGCGGTCCCTGCGTGCTTCGGCCGGCCGGGGGGCGGGAGCCTATCGGTCGGCCGACCCGACGCGTGAGCCTGCGCCCGGCGGCCCGGAGCCCGTCAGTCGGTCGGCTCGGCCGGCCAGCCTGCGTCCGGCTTCACCTCGGAGAAGACCAGCATGGTCTCCACTTTGTCGACCCCGGGGATGGCGGCGATGTCGTGCTTCACGACCATGCCGAGGTGCTCGAGGTCACGCACCGCGATGTGCAGCAGATAGTCGAAGCGTCCGGTCACGTGGTAGCAGGCGCGGACGGCGGTGAGCGCGACGACGCCGTGCTCGAACGAGTCGATCCACTCGGTCTGGTGACCGATCAGCTCGGCGGCGACGAACGCCTGCAGTCCGAGCCCGAGGCTGGCCGGGTTCACGAGGGCGCGGTACCCGGCGATGTGTCCCTCCTGTTCCAGCCGGCGCACACGCTCCGACATGGCCGACTGCGACAGGCCGAGCTGCGCGGCGAGGCGCGCGTTGGTGAGGCTCCCGTCCTGCTGGAGCTTGACAAGGATCTGGCGATCGAGCGCGTCCACTTCGTCCCCCTGCGGCGGTTGCCAGCATGATACATCGCCGGCGGGCCGGCGCCCCTCCGGGGCTGGAGAGCGTGGCGCGGCCGCCAGGGCGGCACCGCAGAGCACGTGAGCAGGTGGACGTCACGGGCCGGGCCGCGGGCGGTCTCGCGGCGCAGACTCTTCTGTACGAAGATATTCAGAAAGGCCGGACGCGCGTTCACACAACTCTACACCGCAGAAACCACGGCTCTAGCGTTGACCGGCAGGACACCCGACGGCTATCATGCGGTCCAGCGCCCGAGTGGCGCCGACCGTCGCTGCGCCGGCGGAGTACCGGAGGCCAAGGAGGTCCCCCATGCCCGCGAAGAAAGGCGTCCTCGAGCTTCACGAGATGAAGCGCCGGGGCGAGAAGATCGCCTGGCTCACCGCCTACGACTACCCGACCGCGACCTTCGAGGAGGCCGCCGGCGTCGACATGATCCTGGTCGGCGACTCGCTCGGGATGTGCGTCTACGGCTACCCCGGCACGGTGCCGGTGACCATGGAGCAGTGCCTCGTCCACGCAGAGGCGGTGCGCCGCGGCGCCGCGCACACCTTCGTCGTCGGCGACATGCCGTTCATGAGCTACCAGGTCTCCGACGAGGAGGCGGTGCGAAACGCCGGGCGCTTCCTGAAGGAGGCCGCGGTCGACGCCGTCAAGCTCGAGGGCGGGGTCTCGGTGATCAGCCGCGTCAAGGCGATCCTCGACGC
>JAZBOM010000426.1:0-3486 GCA_036351205.1 Thermoleophilia bacterium
CGCCGCACGACGCTCAGTCCGCGAGCGCCGTCTCGGCCGCCCAGTCCTCCTGCGGCCGGTCGCGGCGCAGCCTGCTGAAGGCGAGGTACAGGACCGGCACGAGGATCAGGGTGAGGATGGTGGAGGTGAACAACCCCCCGATCACGACCACGGCCAGCGGGGTCGAGAGGAACGCGCCTTCGCCGAGACCCAGCGACATCGGCAGCAGGGCGAGGATCGTGGCGATCGCCGTCATGAGGATCGGGCGCAGCCGGCGGCGGCCGCCCTCGATCACCGCCGTCCGTGCGTCCATCCCTCCGCGACGGAACTGCTCGACGAGGTCGAGCAGCACGATGGCGTTGGTCACCACGATGCCGATGAGCATGAGCACGCCGATGAGGCTCGGCATGCCGAGGCTGGTGCCGGTCACGAGGAGCAGGATGACGGCGCCCACCGCGGCGAACGGGATGCTGACCAGCAGGATCAGTGGGTTCAGGAGGCTGCGGAACGTCGCCACCATGATGATGTAGACGATCAGGATGGCGACCAGCATGGCGATGCCCAGGGTGCGGAAGACGTCGTTGGTCATCGCCGTCGCCCCGGCGAGCGTCCACGTGGCGCCCTCCGGCAGGTCCAGCTTCTCGAGAGCCGCCTCGGTGTCGCTCGAGGCGGCGCCGATGTTGTTGTTGACGACGTCGGCCGTGACGGTCGCCGTGCGCTGCCCGCCGACGTGCGTGACCTGGACCGGCGTCGTGACCTCGGTGATCTTCGCGACCTCGCTCATCGTGACCATGCCGGATGCCGTCGGCACGGGCAGCTCGGAGAGCAGGGCGGAGACCGCGCCCGGGATCGGCGGCAGGGTGATGTCGCCGACGCTGAGCTGGGCCGGCAGCAGCCCCTGCTTGAGCGGCACGGTGCCGAGCGGGAACCCGTCCAGGATCAGCGTCGTGTACTGGCTCAGCGTGGTGGGGTCGACGCCGGCCGCCGCCGCCTTGGCCTGATCGACGGTGACGGTCGCCGACGGTCGGCCCTCGCTGAGGTTGGAGGTCACGTCGGCGAGGCCCTCCACGGCCCGGACTGCCTGGAGGACGGCCTCGTTCGCCTCCTTGAGGACGGCGGGGTCGTCGGCCGAGACCTGCACCTCGATGGCCGACGAGCTGCCCATCGAGGAGTCCTCGCCGCTCACGGTCACGACGCCGACGCCGTCGAGCCCGGCGACCTGCGCACGCACGTCGTCGATGATCGCCGCCTTGTCCGCCTCGGGGTCGGTCTGGATGGTGTAGACGGCCTGGCTGGCCGAGGCCCCGGTCCCGCCGCCGGCCCCGAACAGGCTGCCGGTGCTCCCAGCCGTGAGCTGATAGATCTCGACGCCTTCGGTGCCGGCCAGCACCTCCTCGATCGGCGCCGTCGCGGACAGCGTCGCCTCGAGGCTGGTCCCGGGCGGCATCTGCTGGGTGACGGTCATCGTGTTCTGGGCGGAGTTGTCGAAGAGGTTGGTCTTGAGCAGCGGGCTCATCGACATCACGGCCACGAACACGGCGACCGCGGCCACGACGGTGACCAGCTTGTGGTCGATGGCCAGCTTGAGCACGGGCAGGTACGCGCGCTGCAGGCGGGTGGTCTCGCCCGGGTCGCGGTGGCCGACGCTCCGCTTCGACAGCACGAAGGTGGCGACCACGGGGACGACGGTCAGCGCGACCACGAGGCTGGCGAGCAGCGCGAACGTGACCGTCAGCGCGAAGGGGAGGAAGAACTCGGAGGCGAGGCCCTGGACGAAGCCCAGGGGCAGGAAGACGGCGACCGTCGTCAGGGTGCTCGCCGTGATGGCCCGGGCGACCTCGCGCGTGCCGGTGTACGCGGCGGAGTGGATGTCGTCGCCCTCCTGCAGGTGGCGGTGGATGTTCTCGATGACGACGATGGAGTCGTCGATGACGCGACCGATGGCGATGGTCAGGCCGCCGAGCGTCAGCATGTTCAGCGACTCGCCGCGCCACCACAGGAGGGCGAGGGCGCCGATGATGCTGAGCGGGATCGAGAGGCCGGCGATGAACGTCGAGCGCCAGCTGCGCAGGAAGACCCAGATGATGAGCACGGCGAAGACGGCGCCGAGCAGGCCTTCGCGCCACAGCGACGTGATGCTCTCTTCGATGTAGACCGACTGGTCGAGGACGGTCGTGATCTGCACCTGGCCCTCGAGCTCGCTCTCGATCGCCGGCAGCTCGTCGGCGACCGCGTTGGCGATGTCGACCGTGTTGCCGCTCGCCGACTTGCTGACCGAGATGCCGATCGACTCCTCGCCGTTGGTGCGCGTGACCGCGGTCGGGGGGGCGGGCGCGATGCCGACCTCGGCGATGTCGCCCAGCCTGACGGTCTCCGGCGTCTCGGCGCTGCCCGGCGCAGCGCTGCCCGTCGCGGCCGACGCCGGGGTGATCACGAGGTCCTCGAAGGCGGCGACGGTGGCCGCGCGGGCGGTCACGGTGACGGGGTACACGAGACTGCCCGCGGTCACGGTGCCGGCGCCGCTCGTGAGGTTGGCCTGCTGCACGGCGGTCACGACCGACTCCGGGGACACGCCGAGGCGCAGGACCTCGGCGGGGTCGAGACGGATCTGCAGTTGCTGCTGGGTCAGGCCCGAGAGGGTGACCGCCTGCACGTCGGGGATGGCCTGGAGCCGGGGCACGACCTTGCTCTGGAGGAGCGCCGCGATCTGCTGGGGCGGCAGGTCGGACGTGACGGCGAGCTGGACGACCGGCAGCGCGTTGAAGTTGAGGGCCGCCACCTCCGGAGCCATCGCGCCCTGGGGCAGCAGCTGCTGGACCCCGGAGACCGCCTGCTGGACCTCGGCTTGCTTGGCGTCGATGTCCGTGCCGAACTCGTACTCGATGGTGAGGATGCTGAGCCCCTCGTTCGAGTACGACACGAACTCCTTGACGTCGCTGGTGGTCTTGACCGCCTGCTCCACGGGGGTCGTCACGTTGCGCTCCACATCGCTCGCGGACGAGCCCGGGGCGACGGTGACGACGGTCAGGTAGGGGAAGGTGAGGTCGGGGATCAGCTCCTGCTTCAAGGACGTGATGCCGAACAGGCCGAGCAGCACGACGGCGAGCGCGGCGAGGACGACGATGGATCGGTTGTGCAGGGAGGTCTTGGTCAGCCAGCTCATGCGTCGCCTCTTCGTTCGTCGGGTTCACGGGGGTCGGCCGCCGGCTTCGCGGCGCGCGTGGCCTGCCAGCGTTGGAGCAGGCCGGGGATCTCGGTCTTCAGGAAGTCCAGGAACTCGGCCAGTTCATGCAGGAGCAGGACGTTCGACGCGCTCTGGTCCCTGCCGGCGGCGAGCTCGAGACAGCGGTGGACGAGGTCGTCGAGCGCCGCGATGCGGTCCAGGTGGAGGACCGCGTCCATCTGGCCGGCCAGGGCACGGTAGGAGTCACCACGCCGCCCGGGCCGGCTGACGCGCTCCACGAGACCGGCCTGCAGCAGCGACCGCGTCGCCACGCTGACCGCGGC
>JAZBOM010000427.1:0-6220 GCA_036351205.1 Thermoleophilia bacterium
CGCCGACCGCGCGGCGCATCCTCGCCGCCGCGCGGCGCGTGCTCGGCCGCGCGGGCTTCAAGGGCCTCACCCTCGAGGCGATCGCCGCCGAGGCCGGCGAGAACAAGGCGTCGATCCGCTACCACTTCGGCAACAAGGCCGGCCTCGTCGGGGCGCTCGCCGACTCGGTGGTGCACGACGAGAACATCCGCCTGCTTCGCGAGCTCTCCAAGGCGAGCCCCGACCGCGACCGCGTCGACATCCTGATCGCGCAGCACCTGCGCGTGGTCACCAACCTGCGCCAGTACCGGCTCTTCTTCGACCTCTTCCCCAACCTCATCCGCGACCCGAGCCTCTGGCCGCGCATGGCGGAGCTCTTCGACTGGTACCGCGAGCTCGACATCTACGCCCTCGAGCCCGAGGCCGACGACGAGCTGCGCGAGCGCCTGCGCCTGCTGACCGCGCTCACGGTCGCGGTCTGCGACGGGCTCGCCATGCAGTACGCCGCCGACCAGACCTTCGACGTCGAACCCGTGCTGCAGTACTGGGCCGAGCTGATCCGGCACGCGCTCGAACAGGCGCGCGACGGGGCCGGCGTGCCGGCCGGCGACGGTCTCTGACGCCGGCCGGCACGCCGGCCCCCGCTCTCGCGCCCCGCGGCCAGCGCCGCGGCTCCCCTCAGCTCGTCATGCGAGACGCGCGGCCCCCGCCGCGCGTCTCGCGTCTCGCCCCCCCGCGGCCTCCGCCGCGCGGTTCACTTCTTGCGCCCGAGCAGCCGCCGGCGCACGGCCGACCCCTTGAGCCACTGGATGCCCTCGGTCGGGCTGAGCTCCTTGGGGCAGGCCTCGATGCAGTTGGTGATCGTGTGACAGCGGTAGACGCCGCGCTCGTTGTCCCAGCTCGGCAGGCGCTCCTTGCCGGCCTCGTCGCGCGAGTCGACCTCGAAGCGGTAGGCGCAGAGCAGCGCCGCCGGCCCGAGGAAGTTCTGCTCGCCCCACACCGACGGGCACGAGCTGTAGCACGAGGCACAGAGGATGCAGTCGATCGGCATGTTGAGCTTGTGACGCTCCTCGGGTGACTGCAGCACCTCGGTGTCGGGCGTCTGCGAGTTGCGGATCAGCCACGGCTTGATGGCCTCGTACTTCTCGAAGAAGTCGTCCATGTCCCAGACGAGGTCGCGCACGACGGGGACGTGGGGCAGCGGCGCGACGGTGACGCGGTCGACGCCGAGATGGCTGAGGTTGGTCTGGCACGCCAGCCGGTAGCGGCCGTTGATGTACATCGCGCAGGAGCCGCAGATCGAGGAGCGGCAGCAGTAGCGGAAGGCCAGGGAGCCGTCGGTGTGCTCCTGGATCCAGAAGAGCGCCTCGAGCACGGTCATGCTGGCGCCGACCGGGACCACGAACTCCTCCCACCAGGGCTCGCGGCCGTCGGCGGGGTCGTAGCGGCGGATCTTGAGGGTCACGTCGGGCATCAGTACTTCCTCTCCTCGGGCTCGAAGAGGCCGAGCTCGACCGGCTTGTGGTCGAGCTTCGGCGCGCCGCCGTCGGGCTGGTAGTGGGCGAGGGTGTGCTTGAGCCAGCGCTCGTCGTCTCTCGTCAGGAAGTCGAGGCGCGAGTGCGAGCCCCGGGACTCCTCGCGGGCGAGCGCGCCGGAGGCGGTGGCGAGCGTCAGGTCGAGCATCCCCTCAAGCTCGAGGGTGCGGATCAGGTCGATGTTCCACACCCCGCCGGTGAAGCGCAGCTTGGCGCGCTTCAGGCGCTCCTTCATGGCGAGCAGCTTGTCGAGGCCCTGCTGCATCGTCTCGCGCTCGCGGTAGATGCCGAAGTGGATGCGCATCGTCTCGGTCATCTCCTCGCGGATCGCGTAGGCGTCCTCGGAGCCGTCGCGCGCCGCGAGCTCGGCGATCTCGGCCTCGAGGGCGGCGACGGCCGCCCCCTCGGCGCCGCCGCCCGCCGCCTTGCCCTGCACGAAGCGCGCGGCGGCGGCGCCGGCCCGGCGGCCGATGACGACGGTCTCGAGCAGCGAGTTGCCGCCCAGGCGGTTGGCGCCGTGCACGCTCACGCACCCGCACTCGCCGGCGGCGTACAGGCCCTCCATGACGGTCGCGCCGTCGACGTCGGTGTCGATGCCGCCCATCGAGTAGTGCTGCGCCGGGGCGATCGGGATCGGCTCGTAGACCGGGTCGACGCCCTCGAAGTGGATCGCCAGGTCGCGGGTGCCGGGCAGGCGCTCGGCGAGCTTCTCGGCCCCGAGGTGCCGCAGGTCGAGGTAGACGAAGTCCTTGCCGTCGATGCCGCGGCCCTCGTTGATCTCGGTCTGGATCGAGCGCGAGGTGATGTCGCGCGGCGCGAGCTCCATCGCCTTGGGGGCGTAGCGCGCCATGAAGCGCTCGCCGTCCTTGTTGAGGAGGTAGCCGCCCTCCCCGCGACAGCCCTCGGTCATGAGGATGTGCGTCGTGTAGAGCCCCGTCGGGTGGAACTGGACGAACTCCATGTCCTTGAGCGGCACGCCGGCCTGGTAGGCGAGCGCCGACACGAAGCCGGTCGAGATGACGGCGTTGGTGGTGTTGGAGTAGGCGCGGCCGGCGCCGCCGATGGCGACGACCACGGCGTCGCCGCGGAACTCCTGGAACCCGCCCTTGGTCATGTCGTAGGCGACGACCCCGCGGCAGACGCCGTCCTCGACGATGAGGCGGCAGACGAAGCGCTCGATGTACATCGTGATCTGCAGGCGGTAGGCCTGCTGCACGAGCGTGTGCAGCATGTAGAGCCCGGTCTTGTCGGCGCCGTAGCAGGTGCGCGGGTAGCCGGCGCCGCCGAACGGCCGCTGGGCGATGCGCCCGTCGTCGAAGCGGCTGAACGGGCAGCCCCAGTGCTCGAGCTCGTAGATCGCCGGCACGGCGTCGGTGGTCATCTGCAGCGCCGCCTGCTGGTCGGCGAGGAAGTCGGCGCCCTTGACGGTGTCGAAGGCGTGCTTCTGCGGCGAGTCGTCGGCCGCGTCCGGGTGGTTGGCGAGAGCCGCGTTGACGCCGCCCTGGGCGGCGCCCGAGTGGCTGCGGCTGGGGTGGACCTGCGAGAGGATGGCGACGTCGACGCCGGCCTGCTTCGCCTCGATCGCGGCGCGCAGCCCGGCGAGGCCGCCGCCGACGACGATCAGCTGATGGAAGGGCATGCCGTCACCCCCTCAGCTGACCCAGACCCAGAGGGCCCAGATGCCGTAGATGCTGACCGCCACGCCGATCACCCAGAGGAGGGCGTCGAAGGCGCGGCGGCCCCTGCCGAGGTGCGCGTAGTCGAAGACCACCATGCGCACCCCGTTGAGGGCGTGGAAGACGACCGCGAAGAGCAGCAGCACGTCGTTGACCAGCACCGCGGAGTTGGCGAGCCGGTCGCCGATGTCGTCGAAGCTGAGCTCGCCGATGGCGAACAGGTGGGTCAGGACGAGGTGCACGCCGATCGTGACGATGACCACCACCGCGGTCACGCGCTGGCCGAGCCAGGGCCACATGCCGCCGGTCTCGCGGGCGAGGACTTCGCTTCTCATGAGCCCCTCCATCAGAAGATGTACGGGGCCGCGGTCCACGCGAAGACGGCCAGCGTCGCCGCCGCCGCCGCCATGCAGACCCAGAACACCGTCTTGTGGCGCTGGATGCCGACACCCATGTCCATCAGCACGATCCGCACCCCGTTGAGCCCGTGGTAGAGCACCGCGGCCACGAGCATGAAGTCGAGGAAGGTGAGGAACCGCCCCTCGAAGAGCTCGAAGAGGTCGTCGAGGTACTCGGGGCTCGCGGCCCGCCCCTGCGAGATCACCCAGATATGGGCGAACAGATAGACGACCAGGATGAGCCCGCTGATGCGGAAGAGGAGCCAGGCCCACATGCCCAGCCCCTTCCACAGCCCGGAGCCCACATTGGCCGCCTCGCGCTCCTTCACATCCACTGCGCTACCCCCAGTCGAGGTCGAGACGGTCGCACGCTGCGTTAGCCCTGAATCGTAAGACCGGGGCAAATCGAGGGCAACACGCCGTGTGAGGACGGGCTGGCCAAGAGGAGGCGCCGCGGCGCGCCGTCGCGTGGTGCAGGTGGCGCTGAGCGGCGGCCGGCACGGCCGCGCAGCCGGCGGCGCGCCGTCGTGTGGTACCGGCGACGCTGAGCGTCGGCCGGCCCGGCCGCGTAGCCGGCGCGCCGCGCCCGGCCGGCCCGGCCGCTCAGGCCGGCAGCTCGCGCTCGGCGGCGGCGACCACGTCGGCCATGGCGGCCTCGGCGCCGTCGGGCAGCAGCGGCGGTGTGTGCGTGGCGAGCAGCGCCTCGACGCGCTCGACCGCCTCGTCCCACTCAGGGTTCGGCGGCCCCGCCGAAGCCGACACCAGCGGACCAGCGGGAGGCGTCAAGTCGGCCCGGCCGCCACCGGTAGCGGGAGCCGGGCGCGCCGCCTGCCAGGTCTCGTAGGCGACGCGCCGGTAGAGGCCGGGGCGCCAGTGCTCGCCGGCGCGCAGCGTCGCCGAGGTCTCCTTGGCCGACAGGTAGTGGCCGCCCGGACCCACACGCTCCATGAGGTCGAGCATGAGGTGCTCGTCGTCGAGCTCGACCCCCCGGGCCAGGCGCCGGCACGCGCCCCAGAGCTCGGCGTCGAGGAGCAGCTTGGGCAGACAGAGGGCGTTGGCCGAGTTCAGCATCCCCATGCCGATGAGGATGTCGGCGCCGGCCAGCAGCCCGGTCGCCGTCATCAGCGCGGACTCGGCGCCGAGCCGCGGCCCCGGGGTCCAGGCGTCGGTCGAGAAGCCGACGGTGAGGATCGGCAGCCCGTACGACCGGCCGAGCTCGGTGAGGGTCAGGTTCATGAGCATGCTCTCCGGTGACGCCGCCGCGTAGCTCGCCGCGTGCATGTCCATGAGCGCGGCGTTGGCGACGTAGACCAGGGGGCAGCCGGGCTCGACGAGCTGGAAGAGGACGACACTGGAGAGCACCTCGGCGTTGGTCTGCACGATCGCTCCGGCGAGGGTCGCCGGGGCCGTGGCGCCGGCGAGGGGCAGCGCGTAGATACTCAGCGGCACGTGCTGCCGCACGAGCGCCATCGCCGCCTCGACCGCGTCGGCCTCGTGCTGCAGCGGCGAGACCGGGCAGTAGATCGCCGAGAACACGGGGCGGGCAGGGTCCCAGCGCCCGCCCGGCGAGGCGAGCCCGGCGAGCTCCATGACGTAGGGCACGTCGCGAGGCGCGAGCACCGCGCCCTGGGCGTGCTTGCCGCTCGCCGTGAGCAGCGTGTGCGAGGAGAGCACGCCCTCGAGCCGGGGCTCGACGCTGCCGCTCGGGTTCACCGCGTACCAGGTCAGGGCGACCTCGTCGAGGGCGTCGCCCACGAGGGTGGCGGCACGCAGGTCGTCGAGGGTCGCCTGGCGACGCTCGAACGTACGGTGGTCGAGCACGTAGGCGCCGATGCCGTCGTGCGTGGGGTGGGTCGTGCCGCCGTCGAGGAGCAGGTCGTGGAGGCCGTCCCGGGCCCCGAGGACGATCTCGCGCGGCGCCGCGGCGACGGTCGCCTCGACGAGGTCGGGCGGGATCCAGACGACCCCGGACTCGTCGTCGACCCGCGCCCCCGCGTCGCGCAGCACGGCGCGGGCGGCGGCGCTCTTGAAGGCGACGCCGGTGTTGCCGAGCACGTCGAGCGTCGCCGCACGGAGGCGCTCGAGGCCGGCGTCGTCGAGCAGTGTCAGGTGGGGGCGCATGGCGCCCCATCTTCCTTCGCCGGGCGTGAGCCGCGCAAGCGCGAAGAAGTGACGGGGCCGGTCCGAGGACCGGCCCCGTCACATGACGGTGCCGTGGGAGTCGGCGCGCCGCGGTCGGGACCGCGACGCCCCGGTCTAGCGCTTGCGCCCGCTGCGCCCGCGGGCCGCGGTCGTCTTCTTCGCCTGCCCCTGCTGCCGCGCCGGGGTCGCCTTCGGCTTCACGTTCGCGGCCGGCTGCCCGTTCCCGGCGCGTCTCACGCTGGCGGCCGGTTCACCCGCGCCCGCTTTGGCCGAGGCCTTGCCGGCGGGCTTCTTCGCGCCGGGCTTGGCCGGGCTCTTGCCGGCGGGCTTCTTCGCGCGGGGCTTCTTCGCGCCGGGCTTCGCCGGGCCCTTGCCGGCGCCCTTCTTCGCCGCCGGGCGAGCTCGCTTCCTGGCCGGCGGCTTCGCGGCGCCGTCGCGGGCCGACGCGGCACGGCCGGCGGCCGCCTCGGCGCGCGCCTTGTTCAACAGC
>JAZBOM010000428.1:0-2044 GCA_036351205.1 Thermoleophilia bacterium
AGACCAGCACCGCGATGCCGAACAGCAGGGTGAGCAGGGAGAGGGTCGGCCCGGGCCACACGATGACCACGACGCCGAGGACGGCGAGCACGACGCCCCCGGCCGCCGACGCGTCCGAGGTCTTCCCGCGCTCGCGCCAGGCGGCGAGCGCCGTGACGACGCCCCACACCACAAGGATGACGCCGACGGCCACGGCGGCCACCTTGAGGGTGACCCCCGGCAGGAACAACAGGATCACGCCGCCGATGACGGCGACGATCGGCCCGGAGAAGCCGGCCGCCCCGCGACCCCGGCCGGCGACGAGGCCGATGACGCCGGCGACGATGAGGAAGACGCCGATGAGCGCCGTCACCGTGCGCAGGCTGTCGAACGGATTGGCGACGACGACGGCCCCGAAGACCACGGCGATCACGCCGATCGCCAGCACCAGCCCCCATGGGGTCGAAGACGTGAGACCCCTGTCATGTCCCTGCATCGCTCCTCCTGGCTGATCGACCCTGGGCGCCGCACCGTGCGCCCGTGCGCAGCCGCGCCCTCGGCACGGTCGTACCCGCTCGCCGCATCCTCGCACCCTCTTGACGCACGTCAATGCCCAACGCGCGCCGGCTTCGCTACCTTGGGGTACTACGGTCGAAGGAGTCAGGGGAAGTCAGGGAGTGAGTCGGCGCTTTGGCACACGAGCTCTGCCGGTGACCCTCGCGGTCCTCGTCGGCGTGCTCCTGGGCGTCGGCCTCGTCACCGCCTGGTACGCCGAGGCGGCCTCCTACCTGAGCAACGACCCCGAGGCCTGCGTCAACTGTCACATCATGCGCGAGCAGTACGACGGCTGGGTGAAGGGGCCGCACCAGGACGCCGCGACCTGCAATGACTGTCACACGCCGCACGGCCTCGTCACCAAGTGGTACGGCAAGGCGCGCAACGGCTACAGCCACTCGCGCGCCTTCACCCTCCAGGACTTCCCCGAGCCGATCCGCATCACCGAGTACAACGCCGAGGTCCTGCAGGAGAACTGCGTCGACTGCCACCGCGACTTCGTCAACGACGTGCTCGGGACGGCCCGCCCGCCGGCGGACCATCCCGAGCAGCCCGAGTGCGTCCACTGCCACCGCGGCGTTGGGCACGGACCGGCGACCTGACCCCACAGCCTGGAGGCCCGCATGTCCCCGCTGACCGAGACCTCGCGACGCCGGCTCATCTACGGCGGCCTGATCGCCGTGGTGGCGGTCCTCACCGCCGGCGTCACGTACCTCGCCCTCAACATCAGCGAGCGCAAGGCCGAAGCGACCGAGACCTACGTCAAGGTGGTCGAGCTCGACGAGAGCACGGTCGACCCGGCGATCTGGGGCCAGAACTTCCCCCGCCAGTACGACGCCTACCTGCGCACCGTCGACACGGGGCGCACGCGCTACGGCGGCAGCGAGGCCTTCGACAAGCTCGAGATGGACCCGCGCCTGGTGACGATCTTCTCCGGCTACGCCTTCGGCATCGACTACAAGGAGGAGCGCGGTCACGCCTACATGCTGACCGACCAGGAGGAGACGGCCCGCGTCACCGAGAAGGAGCAGCCCGGGGCCTGCCTGCAGTGCCATGCCTCCGTGCTGACCGCCTACTACGACGCCGGCGTGGCCGCCGGAGCGGAGCCGGCCGACGACGAGGGCCTGCTCGAGCCCGGCCGCTGGGCCGCCGTGCGCCTCGGCTTCGAGGTCGTCAACGCCCTGCCCTACGAAGACGCCAACGCGCTCGTCGAGCACCCCGTGTCCTGCATCGACTGTCACGATCCGGAGACGATGCAGCTGCGCGTCACCCGGCCCGCGTTCATCGAGGGCATCGCCGTTCTCGCCGACTCGGACGCGCCGGTACCGCACCTGCCGAGCATCGAGCGCTGGCGCGAGGCCGGGCGCGAGGGTGACTACGACCCGAACACCGAGGCCTCGCGCCAGGAGCTCCGCAGCATGGTCTGCTCCCAGTGCCACGTCGAGTACTACTGGGGCGAGGACAAGCAGCTCACCTACCCCTGGCACGAGGGGCTGCGCGTCGAGCAGAT
>JAZBOM010000429.1:0-4033 GCA_036351205.1 Thermoleophilia bacterium
ACCTCCTCGACCGCCGTCCTGTACTCGGGATGGGGGGTCGTCCACGAGTGGATGCCGGGGACGAGCTCTGCCGGGACGGTCATGGTCGGTCCTCCTTTCGACGTAGAGCGTTCCCCGCCGTCGCGGAGGTGAAGCAGCCGGCGGCGTGACGGCTACCACCAGCCGCCGCGATTCCGGACCGGGAGGAGCACGGCCTCGCGATGTCTCGGGAGCGAAGTGGTCTGCGCGAGGGTCCGGCGGCGGCGGCACCTACCGCCGCCGCCGCCCGCCCTTCCGCTCCTTCACCGCCTCGCGCAGCACCCACTCGACCTGGGCGTTGACGCTGCGGAGCTCGTCGGCGGCCCACTTCTCGAGCTCCTTCCAGAGCTCAGGGTCGACCCGCAGCAGGAACTGCTTGCGTGCCGCCATCAATGGCCGCCCGCGCTCATCGGCTCACCCTCACAGGGCTCCAGCTCCCGCCGCCGGCCGCCTCACTGGTACAGCGTGCCGGCGTTGACGATCGGGTGCACCTCGCTCTCGCCGCAGAGGACGACCATCAGGTTGCTGACCATCGCCGCCTTGCGCTCCTCGTCGAGCTCGACGACGCTCTGCTCGGCGAGCTGCGACAGGGCCATGTCGACCATGCCCACGGCGCCGGCGACGATCTTGCGCCGCGCGGCGATGATCGCCTCGGCCTGCTGGCGGCGGAGCATCGCCTGGGCGATCTCGGGTGCATAGGCGAGATGGGTGAGGCGCGCCTCGTCGACGAGCACGCCGGCCTTGGCGAGGCGCTCCTCGAGCTCGGTCTTCAGCGCCGCCGAGACGTCGAGGACGTTGCTGCGCAGGGTGATCTCGTCGGCCTCGCCGTCCTCGCCGTGGTCGTAGGCATAGGAGCTCGCGACGTGGCGCAGGGCCGACTCGCTCTGCATCGCGACGTACTGCTCGTAGTCGTCGACGTCGAAGACGGCCTGGGCGGTGTCCTGCACGCGCCAGACGACCACGGCGGCGATCTCGACCGGGTTGCCGCGCCTGTCGTTGACCTTGAGGTGCTCGCCGGTCAGGGTGCGCGCCCGCAGCGAGACCTTGTAGCGGCCCAGCGTGCGCGGCTTCGCCTGCCCCTTCTTCTTGCTCGCCGACTCGACGATCTGCTCCGCGGCCTTGCTCAGCGCCCCGCTCCCGCCGGTCGCGCTGCCGTTGGCGAAGAACGGGTTGCCCCAGCGGAAGCCGGTCTCCCGGCTCGTGCCCTTGTAGTCGCCGAAGAGGATGAGCACACGGGCCTCGTTGGGCTGCAGGGTGAAGAAGCCGGGCGAGACGACGATCGCCGCGGCGAGCACGACGCAGCCGGTGATGAGCGTCCACCAGACCGGGACGGCGGTGCCGTTGGCGTTCTCTCCGCCCTCGAGGAACGAGTAGACGATGAGCGCCGTCGCGGCGGCGTACAGGGCGATGTCGACGACGAGCATCGCCCACCCGTTCAACGTCCTGGCCGTACCTTCGACCGTCATGACCTTCACCTCCACGCTTCCCGCCCGGCCCTCCGGGCGACTGATATGAAGATGATATCACTACGAAAGCGCATGTCCAGTGTGAGATCCGGCTGGCGGAGAGAATGGCGGTGTGCCCCGGCAGAGCGGCGCGAGGGCTGCTCGGGCAGAGCGGCGCACGGGCGGCCCCGGGCGGAGATGCGCGAGGGCGGCCCGGTCCGTCCCTGCGACCGGGCCGCCCTCACGAAGTCAGGTCAGTAGAGCAGAGCCCTGACCTTGGGCGTCACCTTCTTGAGGGTCTTGATCATCTGGGCGAGGCGCTCGTTGAGGAGCTCGACCTGGGCGTCGCGCACCTCGCTGAGGCTCGCCTTCGCGCCGGCGTAGTCGCCGGCGTAGATCTGGTCGTACTCGGCGACCAGGTCGTGGTAGGGCGCGAGCTGGCCCTGGCCGCCCCAGGCGATGCGGTAGTACGACGGATCGTGCCGCTGCTGGTCGTCGACGAACGCGTCGTAGCTGAACATCAGGCCGTAGTACATCTGGGCGATGTCCCAGATCGGCGCCGTCGCGGCGTCGGGGTCGACCGGGTCCTTCTCGAGCTCGGCGAGCGCCGCGTTCAGCAGCTCGAGATCCCAGAAGACCTGCTCGTGCGGGTAGATCGTGTAGTCCCAGGCGCTCAGCGCGATGAAGTCGTCGTGCACCATGCGCACGATCTTGAGGAGCTTGTTGTTGGCGCGCTTGAGCTTGGTGGCCTTGGTGATGCAGTCCTTGCCCGCCTCGTAAGTGTCGCAGGCCGCCGTGAAGGCCTCGACGCGGCAGACGAGGTCATCGACCAGGGCACAGTCGGCGCCGGCCGCCTTCAGGGCGTCGCCGTCGACGCTCGCGGCGAGGCTCTCCGCCCGCGCCGGCAGGTCGTAGGGCAGCAGGCCGCAGTCGAGGGACCGCTGGGTGCGGAAGAGGAACTTGCCGACCTTGGCGAGATAGTCGTAGCTCACCAGGTCGATGGTCTCGTAGTTCGTGTGGTAGAGGCTCTGGTACATCGCGTTGGAGGTACCCAGGCGGATGCCGGGGATGCCCTCGGCGGCGAACGGCCACTGGTCGTTCCAGCAGTACACCGGCGAGTAGAACGAGGTGCCGTAGGGGACCAGCTCGGGGTTGTCGGCGGCGACCTTGTCGAGCACCGAGACCAACTCCTCGCTGCAGGCCGAACCCAGCGGGGCGCCCTCGAGGGCCATCAGCTCGAGCCCGAGGAAGGCGCGCATCTTGCCGGGCCAGTTCTTGTGCGTCTTGGTCGCCGCGTACCAGGCGCCGGTGAGCCAGTCGTAGTAACAGTTGGTGTAGCCGAACTCCTCGCCCGCGGTGGCGAGGAAGACGATGTCGTAGTTCGGCAGGTAGCAGCTGTCGCGCATCGCCTTGGCGACGCTGATCATGTTGACCAGGGCCCCGGTGTCGTCCATGCCGGCGCGGAAGTGGGCGTCCATGTGGGCCGACACGACGATGGCCTGGCCGCGCTTCTTGCCCGGCAGCGTGCCGATGACGTTGAACGCGCAGCCGCCGTCGTCGGCCAGCGTCACGTCGGTGTCGCAGACCATCGTCGCCACGTACGGCGCGCACCCCTCGTTGGCCGCCACGACCTCGTCGCGCAGCCAGTCGCCGTCGGTCTTCGAGATGTAGACCATCGGCGCCCAGTCGTACTGGTAGGTGGCGTCGAAGCTGCCGAGGGCGTCGTCGGCGTACCAGTAGTAGCCGCCGTCGCCGTAGGTCGCGATCACGCCGAGGGCGCCGCGGTGCGCCGCCTCGGAGCCCGGCAGGCTCATCCAGAAGGCGACCCCGAAGTCGAGGTCCATGAGGACGAGCTTGCCCTCGACGGGCCCGTAGGCGGCCTCGGCGGCGTCGAAGGCCGCCTTGGTGCCGTTGCCGACGTAGATCACCTCGGCGGTGATGCCGTCGGGGCCCGTCGGCGGCGTGCCGCCGAACGACGAGGCGATGAAGGTCTCACAGCCGGCGGTGACGCTGGCGCTCTTGAACTCGAAGACGTCGACGGGGACGGGCTCGAGCTTGACGCCGCGCAGACCCATCGCCTTGAACTCCTCGTAGGTGCGGTAGGCGACGGCGCGCTCGGCAGTCGTACCGGCCCAGCGGAAGCCGAGGTCCGGGTTGGTGCCGAGCGAGACGAAGTACTCCTCGAGGGCCTGCGGGTAGCCGTCGACGTAGAGCTGGTCGAGGGCGCAGTCGAAGTCCTCCTCCGGCGTCGCGAGGGCTGCGCCGGGCAGCAGCAGGAGGAGCAGGACGGGGACGAGCAGGATGGACCATCGTTTCACGGTACCCCCCTTTCGTGACTCTTCCCCGCCGGCGGGCGACGCGGAGGGCACCGTCGGCGGCAGGGGCGCGCGGTGCGGCGTCGTCGGGCGGGCTGAGCGCCGAGGTCCGGCTCCGTGGGCCTCGGTCCGCTTGAGGCGAGCCTATGGCCGTGGCGCGCGAGTGGTCAACGTTGGCGTCGGCAGGGGCGCGCGACCCCCGTGCGGGCGTGAGCCCGTGCGTCGCGCGCGACCGTTGTCGGAAGTGACAACGCG
>JAZBOM010000430.1:0-3126 GCA_036351205.1 Thermoleophilia bacterium
AGGCGGCATGATGGGCGGCGGCGTCTGACCGACCGACGGGCGGCGGCGTCTGACCGACGCCGTACGGCGAGCGCCTGACGGCGGCCTCTGACGGACACCGCGTCGGGGATGCCGCCCCCGCCGTCTCGTTCTCTTCTCAGCGCCGTGCGGCGCTGCCCGCGGTACGCGCTTCAGCGCCTCGCGGCGCCGGCCGCGTCAGTCGCGGTCGCGGTCTCGATCGCGACGCCCGCGACGCCCGCCGCGGCCGCCCTCGGTGGGCTTGGGCTCGGCGACGTACGGCAGCAGCGCCATCTCGCGGGCGCGCTTGATGGCGGTGGCGAGCTGACGCTGGTGGCGGCGGCAGGTGCCCGTGGTGCGCGGCGACTTGATCTTGCCCCGGTCGCTGATGAAGCGGCGGAAGGACGTGTAGTCCTTGTAGTCGACCTCGTCGATCTTCTCCTTGCAGAAGTGGCAGAAGCGACGACGCGTCGGGTCGAAGGGCTTGCCCCTCTTCTTCTCGCGCGGCTTGCTCTTGGTGGCGGGCATCCAGCTTCCTCTCTCGTACGTCGCCTCGGCGACGCCGGGGCCTCTCTTCGTCTTCTGCAGCGGCGCACGCCGCTGCCGCACACGTGCCGGAAGCACGTAGGTTAGCACAAGATGGCCGCCGCGCGCAGCACGGGCCCGTGCCCGCGCGCCCTCGCGGCCGGCGGGAGCCGGCGGTCAGTCCTCGACGACCGTGAACGCGGCGCTGATCGCGACCCCGGGCTTCAGCATCGCCCACACCGGGCAGAGCTGCTCCTCAGCCATCGCCAAGGCACGGCCCACGGCCGCCGGATCGACGCCCCTCCCGCGCACGACGAACTCGAGAGCGATGTCGGTGAGCACGGTCGGGTGCTCGTCGCGCCGCCGGCCGCGGGCGTCGACCTCGATCGCCTCGACCGGCTGCTGCATGCGTCCCAGGACGAGGGCGAGGGTGTTGCCGCTGCAGCCGGCGAGGCCGGCGAGCAGCACCTGCAGTGGCGTGAGTCCCGCGCAGGCGCCGTCGCCCCCCGGCATCGGGTAGTCCATCTCCAGGGCGTGCTCGCCGGCGGCGGCATCGATGCGCATCCCGCCTCGGTGGACGGCGTGGACGGAGAGCTCGGTCGGCATAGAGGCTCCTTGCGTCGCGAGGAACGGCCCGCTCACGGCCGTCCCGGGGTGCGCGCCAAGTCTACGGGCGGCAGCGCTGCGAGTGCACCCCGGGGTTGCCGGCACGCGCAGCGGGAAGGCAAGGAGTGCACGACCAGAGAACTGACGCCGCGGCCGGCGCCGCGGCGAAGGAGGTCACCATGTGGCGCGGTATCGGCGGAGTGGTCGCCGTGATGGCCCTCATCCTCGTGCTGGTGTGGTTCCTGTAGGCGCGTCCGGGCCCCGCTCGCGCGAGTCCGGGCCCAGCTCGACGGCGCCGCCCGGTTCGAGGATGCGCACGTCGACGCCCGGCGACAGCACGCGCGCGTAGCGCGCGTACGAGAGCGCCGGGCGGCGGGGGTCGCCGCGCCAGAGGCGCGACATCGCCGGCGGGTAGTACGTCCCCCAGTGCACCGGCACGGTCAGCGCCGGCTGCAGCAGCCCGAGGCAGCGCGCCGCGGCCAGAGGTGTCAGGTGCTCGTCGGCGTTCAGCGTGGGGCCCCAGCCCGAGATCGGCAGCAGGGCGACGTCGAGCAGCCGGGCGATGTCGGCCATCTCGGTGAACGGCCCCGTGTCCCCCGCGTAGTAGACCGAGTGCCCGCCGTTCACGAGGAAGCCGACGCCGTCGCTCACCGGCAGCATCGGGTACCGCTTCACGACGTGACGCGCGGGGGTCGCCTCGACCGTGACGGGGCCGAACCGCACGACGTCGCCCGTCGCCACCTCGCGCACGTCGCTGAAGCCGAGACGGCCGAGCGTCGTGGCCCCCGGCGCCGGCACGAGGACCGGCGTGCG
Source organism: Thermoleophilia bacterium (assembly GCA_036351205.1). Lineage (GTDB taxonomy): Bacteria > Actinomycetota > Thermoleophilia > UBA2241 > UBA2241 > UBA2241. The sequence continues at coordinate 1,942 of JAZBOM010000430.1, forward strand.
CCGGTCGAGCAGGCGCAGCGAGCCGACGTCGACGTGGTCGATGTGCAGGTGTGAGAGGAGGATCGCGTCGAGGTTCCCCGTGACGTCGGGGCCGGGCAGGGCCGCGTAGCGCCGCAGGGGCCCGGCCCAGCGCCGCAGCAACGGGTCCGTGAGCAAGCGGCGGCCCGCGCTCTCGATCAGCACGGTGCCGTGGCCTACGTAGGTGATGCGCGTCGTGTCGTCCATGGTCAGGGGCGCGGCCGGCGCGCCGGCCGCGCCCCTGACCATTCCCACGCCGCGCCTCCGGCAAGCCTCGAGGCCGGCGGCGCCCGTGCACAAGCCGGTCCACGGCCGCTCCACGGATTGCCGGCCATCCCGCCGGGTAGAACCCCATATCTGGCCAGGGCCGCAGCTCACACCGGCGCCGGCAGCGCGACCAGGAGGCAGACGCATGGCCGAGGAGTGGACCTGTATCGACGGAGACGAAGCCGCGGCGCGCGTCGCCTACGCGCTCACCGAGGTGATGCCCATCTACCCCATCACGCCGTCGTCGCCCATGGGCGAAGCGGTCGATGCGTGGGCGGCGACCGGCAGGCCCAACCTCTGGGGCACCGTGCCCGACGTCGTGGAGATGCAGTCCGAGGCCGGCGCGGCCGGGGCCCTCCACGGCGCCGTGCAGCGAGGCGCCCTGGGGGCGAGCTTCACCGCCTCGCAGGGCCTCTTGCTCATGATCCCCAACATGTTCAAGATCGCCGGCGAGCTCACGCCGGCGGTCATCCACGTCGCGGCCCGGACCGTGGCCACGCACGCGCTCTCGATCTTCGGCGACCACAGCGACGTCATGCACGCGCGGACGACAGGATGGGCGATGCTCGCCTCCGCCTCGGTGCAGGAGGCCCACGACCTCGCCCTCATCGCCCACGTCGCGACGCTGCGCGCCCGCATCCCCTTCCTCCACTTCTTCGACGGGTTCCGCACCTCGCACGAGGTGCACAGCATCAGCGTGCTGGGCGAGGACGACCTGCGAGCCCTGCTGCCAGAGGAGGAGATCCTCGCCTTCCGCGACCGGGCCCTGACGCCGGACGCGCCGCTGGTGCGCGGCACGGCCCAGAACCCCGACGCCTTCTTCCAGGGGCGCGAGGCGGGCAACCTCTTCTACCTCGCGATCCCGGGGATCGTCGCGGAGACGATGGACGCGTTCGACGA
>JAZBOM010000431.1:0-2930 GCA_036351205.1 Thermoleophilia bacterium
GAGTTCATGACCCGGCTCGGCCTGATCCCGCAGATCCAGAACATCCTTCTGACGAACTCGGCCGGTCCGGCCGCGCAGGGCGCCGAGACGGCCGCCCAGCCGGGCACCTTCACCGTGACCGCCGAGCTGCGGCCCTTCCTGACGGCGCCGCCCACCACCGTGCTGCAGGAGGTCGAGTGATGAAGGCCCGCGGACGCGAGATCTACATCATCGCCGGCGTCGTCGCCGTCGTGCTGGTCGTCGCCTGGTACTTCCTGCTCTTCAACCCCACGCGGCAGGAGCTGGCCCAGCTCGACGAGCAGATCGCCACGGCCACCACGACGCTGCAGACCACACAGCAGCAGCTGGTCCGGCTCGAGGAGTACAAGAAGACGGCGCCGCAGGCGCGCGTCGAGGTCGTGCGCCTCGGCAAGCTGCTCCCCGACGGTGAGGGTCAGCCTTCGCTGATCGTCGAGCTCAACCAGACGGCCGAGCTCGCCGGGGTGACCATCAGCAGCATCTCGCGGGGCACCCTGCAGACCGGCCAGCCCTTCGGCATCCAGACGCTCACCCTGAGCGTGACCGGCCGCTTCTTCGACGTCGTCGACTTCGTCTACCGTGTCGAGGACTACGTGGCGGTGCGCAACACGCAGGTCAAGGCGACGGGTCGTCTGCTGCAGATGACCTCGCTGCAGATGGCCGCCAACGCGTCGACCGCCGCGGAGACGAGCACGACCGACCCGATGCTGACCGTCAGTCTTGAGGTCTCAGGGTATCTGTGGGGCGGCGGCAGCGCGCCGGCCGCCGACACCGTGGCGCAGACCGAGGGAGGTGCGCAATGACGCTCACACGCCGTTCCAAGGCGCTCGTCGTGATCGCGCTCGTCCTCGCCGTCGCCGCGGCACTGGCGGTCGGTCTCGAGGTGCGCGGCGACGAGACGCAGGCGAGCACCGGCGACCAGGGCTACACGGTCACGACCGTCGCCAGCGACACGACCGCGGCCGGCGCGACCGGCGACATCCTCGCCGCCGACCCGGCCAAGGAGCAGCCGGTCCTCGACAAGTTCGAGAGCAAGAACCCGTTCCGCCCGCTGTACGTGCAGAACACGAGCGGTACCGGCACGAGCACGTCGACCGACACCGGCGACAGCGGCGCGACCGCGCAGGTCACCGGCGCCAAGATCAAGGTCAACGGCACGGCGATGACCGTCGACGTCGGCGACCAGGTGCCGGCCGACGCTCCGGTCCTCACGGTCGGTGCCATCAACAGCAACGAGGTCGTCTTCAAGCTCATGGACGACGACGAGTTCGAGGACGGCAGCACATCGGTGACCGTCGGCGTCGGCGAGTCGGTCGAGGTCACCAACCAGGACAACGGCAAGACGTACACGCTGGCCGTCGTCGAGATCCTGTTCGCCGACGGCAGCAGCTCGGGCACGACGGCGAGCACCTCGGGCCACACCTTCGAGGCCCTCAGCATCAACACCGTGGACGGCGTGGCGACCGTGACCATCGAGGTCGACGGCACCGTCTACAACGACAAGAAGGTCGGCGCCGTCGTCAGCACGGGCGCCGGTGACGTCAAGATCGTGGCCATCAACGAGGGCACGCAGTCGGCCGCCGTCCTCTGGGGCGACGCCAACATCCTGCTCTACGTGGGGTCGTCGGTCACGAAGTGACGCGACGGGACACGCAGTGAGTACACGGGCGGGGCGGCCGGGAGGTCGCCCCGCCCGTCCTTTGCCACGCCGAGAGCCCGTTGTGTATCGTTGAGCGCATGGGACGACTGCGTTGGCTCACCGCCGGTGAATCGCACGGGCCGCAGCTGACGGCCATCCTCGAGGGATGTCCGGCCGGCCTCGAGCTCTCGCGCGCCGAGATCGACCTTCAGCTCGCGCGGCGGCAGCGCGGCTACGGCCGCGGCCCGCGCCAGCTCATCGAGCAGGACCGCGTGCGGATCCTCGGTGGGGTGCGACACGGCCGCACGACCGGGGCGCCGATCGCCCTGGCCATCGCCAACCGCGACGCCGAGAACTGGGCCGACGTGATGGCCGTCGACGGCCCGGGCGTCGAGCCTCAGGCCTCCGAGACCGCAGACCCCACGAGAGAGGCGGAGGGCGGCTCTCCCGAGGGCCCGCCGGGCGCCCGCGCCCGCGACGAGGAGCGCTCGGCGATGGTCGACGTCCCGCGGCCCGGGCACGCCGACCTCGGCGGCGCCCTGCTCTACGACCTCGACGACATCCGCGACGTCATCGAGCGCTCGAGCGCGCGCGAGACCGCCGCCCGCGTCGCCTGCGGCGCGGTGGCGCGCGCCCTGCTCGAGTCCGTCGGCTGCCGTATCGGCAGCCATGTGGTCGCCATCGGGGGCGTGGAGGCCGAGGCGACCCTCGGGCTCGCCGACCTCGAGCGGGTCGACGCCGACGACGTCCGCTGCCTCGACGCCGCCGCGGCCGACCGCATGCGGGCGGCGATCGACGCCGCCGCGGCCGACGGCGACACGCTCGGCGGCGTCTTCGAGGTCTGCGCGTTCGGGTACCCCTTCGGCGTCGGCAGCTACGTGCAGGGCGACCTCCGTCTGGGCGCCCGTCTCGCCGGGGCGGTCATGAGCATCAACGCCATCAAGGGCGTCGAGATCGGCATGGGCTTCGCCGCCGCCACCCGGCGCGGCTCCGAGGTGCAGGACCCGATCGTCTGGGACGAGGAGACCGGCTACGGACGCGGCAGCAACCACGCCGGCGGTATCGACGGCGGCATCAGCACCGGCGAGACCATCGTCGTGCGGGCGGCCATGAAGCCGATCGCGACGCTGCGCGCGCCGCTGCCCACGGTGACCCTGGGGAGCCACGTGCGCGTCGAGTCGCGCTACGAGCGGTCCGACACCTGCGCGGTGCCCGCCGCCGCGCTCGTCGGCGAGGCCATGGTCGCGCTCACGCTCGCCGATGGCCTGCTCGA
>JAZBOM010000432.1:0-3799 GCA_036351205.1 Thermoleophilia bacterium
CACGGCGATGAGCGAGGCGGCCGACCCCGAGGACGTCGACCGCCTACTTGGCGACTACCACGAGGCGGCGCGACGCGCGATCGAAAGCCACGGCGGCGCGGTCGAGAAGTTCGTCGGCGACGCCGTGGTCGGCGTCTTCGGCGTGCCCGCGGTCCACGAGGACGACCCCGAGCGCGCCGTGCGCGCCGGACTGCGCCTGCTCGAGGCGCTCGAAGGCCTGACGCGCCCAGACGGCGCCGTTCTCGAGGTGCGTGTCGGCGTCAACACCGGCGAGGCCCTCGTCCGCCTCGACGTCGGCCCGTCGTCGGGGCGTGGCTTCCTCGCCGGCGACGCCGTCAACGTGGCGGCGCGGTTGCAGGCCGCCGCGCCGCCCAACGGCGTCGTCGTCGGCGCCCGCACGCACGACCTCACCGTCCGCGCCATCGAGTACGAGAGCCTGCTCCCGGTGGCGGCCAAGGGCAAGCGTGACCCGGTCGTCGCCTACCGGGCGCTGCGGCCCTGGGCGCGCACGGGCCTGCGTACGACCGGGCCGACGGCGACCCCGTTCCTCGGTCGTGCCGCGGAGCTCGCCGCGCTCCACGACGCGCTCCGCGAGGCGTCGCGAGTGCACGCGGCGCGCTTCGTCCTCGTCGTCGGTGAGCCCGGCATCGGCAAGAGCCGCCTGGTGCTCGAGTTCGCCCGCGCCCTCGACGAGCGACCGGAGCTGGTCACCTGGCGACAGGGCCGGTGCCTGCCCTACGGCGAGGGCGTCACCTTCTGGGCGCTCGGCGAGATCGTGAAGGCGCAGGCCGGGATCCTCGACTCGGACGATGTCCCGACCGTCGAAGCCAAGCTCGACGCTGCCGTGCCGCAGGACGAAGAGGACCGCGCGTGGCTCCTTCAGCGACTCCGCCCCCTGCTCGGCCTCGAGGCGCCGCAGGCGGCTCGCGCGGAGAACTTCGCCGCCTGGACGCGCTTCCTCGAGTCGGTCGCGAGCGCACGACCCACGGTCGTGGTCCTCGAGGACCTGCACTGGGCCGGCGAGGCGATGCTGGCCTTCGTGGAGCACCTGCTGTCCCGGGAGCTCGACGCCCCGTTCCTCCTCGTCGCCACGACGCGGCCCGAGTTGCTGCAGCGCCGTGACGGCCGGCTGAGCGCTGAGGGCGAGGATGAGCGACTGCGTCGCATCGCACTTCCGATCCTCTCACCGTATGAGTCTGAGGCGCTCGTTCGCCACCTCGTCGCCGCCGAGGCGAACACGGACTTGGTGGCAGACATCGTCGCAATGGTCGGCGGCAACCCGCTGTACGCCGAGCAGTACGTCGGGATGTTGCAGGATCGCGGCCATCTGGGACACACGCTGGCCGATCTGCGATCGGCGGCCCATGGCGAGTTCCCCGTGCCCGAAACCGTGCAGGCGGTGGTCGCCGCCCGTCTGGACAGCTTGCCGCGCGAGCACAAGGCACTCCTCTGCGACGCCGCAGTGCTCGGGGAGACCTTCTGGTGCGGCGCCGTCGCGGCGCTCTCCGGGCGCACGGCGGGCGAGACCGACGAGATCATGGCGGCGCTGGCCGATCGCGACCTTGTGAGATCTGTTGCGCAGCCGACGATGGAAGGCGAGTCCGAGTACCTCTTCTGGCACGCCTTGGCCCGCGACGTGGCGTATGGGGAGCTGCCGCGGAAGGCGCGGTCGCGCAAGCACGAGGCTGCCGCGCGCTGGCTCGAGGACCAGGCCGGCGACCGCGTGGACGATCTCGCCGAGATCATCGCGCACCACTACGACGTCGCGCTCGATCTCGCCTTGGCCACTGGCGACACGGAGCGCTCCACTTTGCTCGCGGCGCCGACGATCGAGGCTCTCACCCGCGCTGGAGACCGGGCCCTGCGCCTCGACGTGGCGGCGGCTGAGCGCCACTTTGCTCGTGCGCTGGCACTCGCCGGACCCGGCGCGGCCGAGAGGTCGAGGCTCCTCCCGCGCTGGGCGGAGACGCTCCTTCTGCGCAACCGGTACCGTGAGGCGGTCGCGGCTTGCGATGAAGCTGCCGCCGGGTGCCGCGCGTGCGGTGACACGCGCGGCGAGGCGGTGGCCACGCGGTGGCTCGCCGACGCAGCCGCGTTTCTGAACGAGCCCCAGTGGGACCTTATGCGCAAGGCTGCCGACCTGGTCGTAGAGGACGAGCCGTCGCGCGAACAGGTGGATGTCCTCGCTCACTTCGCACTCTCGCACCTGCTCACCGATCGGGACCCGCAGGTCGCGATCGCCGTGGCCGATCAAGCCATCGAAGGCGCGTCGTCACTGGGGTTGCCGGGGCCGGCCATGGCCATCAGCGTGCGCGGTCTCGCGCGTCTCAACCTCGGGGATCTGAGCGGCCTCGAGGACAACGCGCGGGCCATCGCTGCGGCTCGCGCCCAGGGGCTCGGTTCGGACCGGGCGACGATAGAGTTCAACGGTGCCGACGCCCTGTTCGAAACGGGAGGCCCCCGAGTCGGCTACAAGGCTATGGTCGAGGTACTGGAGTTCGCGCGCGACCATGGGCTCGAGGCGTTCGTCCTGACGTGCCGTGCGGGTCTCTTGGCGAATCTGATGTGGATGGGTGAGTGGGACCGCGCCCTGGCGGAGATCGGCGATCTGGTGCCGCTGCTCGAGGACGCCGAGGACATCTGGGACGTAGTCTTCCTGCGGTCGGTGCAGGCGAAGATGCTCGTGTGGCGTGGCGACGTCGACCAGGCCTCCCTGTTCGTCGATTGGCTCACAGCGAAGGGTCGCGAGACTGAGATCGGCTGGACGAGGGGCCGTGCCCTCCTGGCGGCTTCGGCTGTGCGGTGCGGTCTTGGCGACGCCGCCAGCGCACGGAGTCTGCTCGCCGAGTGCTTTGACAGGCCGCGCGTCGCGAGGGGCATCCTCGACCAGGTCCCGCACGCGGCGAGGATCGCGCTCCGCGCCGGCGATGTGGACCTGGCCGCGGCCGTCGCGAGAGCAGCCGAGTCCGAGCTACCCGAGTCGAAGCTCCTCTTGTGGCAGCACGCGATGACGACCGCCGGTGCGTTGCTCGCGGAGGCAGACGGCCAGCCCGAGGCGGCGGTCGGCTTCGCCGCCGCCGCCTCGGGCTGGCGCGACTTCGAGATGCCCTACGAGGAGGCGCAGGCACTACTCGGGCAGGGGCGCTGCCTGATGGCGCTCGGCAGAGCGCCGGAAGCTGCGCCCGCGCTTGCGGCGGCACGCGGCATCTTCGCGCGGCTCAAGGCGAGGCCGGCGCTGGAAGAGACTGAGACGCTCCTGCGCGGCGCGTGAGGCTCGGCGGCTGCGGCGAGCCCAGAGGCCCCGAAGCTCTTGGTGGCCGCCGTGCTCCGTTCAGGGCTTCCTGAGCAGCCCGAGCTCGCGCGCCCGCTCGACGGCCGCGGCGCGCGACGCCACCCCCAGTTTGCGGTAGACGGCGCGCAGGTGGGTCTTGACCGTGTTCACGGACACGAACAACTGCGCGCCGATCTGCGTCTCGCTCATGTGCGTCGGGAGCAACTCGAGGATTCGTCGCTCGGCCGGCGTCAGCGGCTCGGTGCCGGCGGCCTCCTCGACGGCCTTGCGCAGGCGGTCCGCCCGCGGACCGAGGATACCCGGGTCGGGGTAGTGACGCAGCAGCTCCATGGCGCGGCGGCTCCAGCCCTGGGCCGCGCGGTTGTTCCCGGCCTCGAGCAACGCCTCGCCGAGCAGCACACCGGCGAGGAGCGTCATCCAGGGGTGCGGCACCATGCGCTCGAGCACGCAGACGACGCGCTCCTCCACCTCGGCGAGGCCGGGGTCCGCGTCGCGCGCCAGCAGGCG
>JAZBOM010000433.1:0-2650 GCA_036351205.1 Thermoleophilia bacterium
CACCACACGCACCGTGTGCTCGAACGCATCGAAGTCGTGGTACCTGGACCTCTGATCGAAGTCGATCAGAGCCGCGACCTCCGGCAGTGTGAAGGCCATCGCGCCGGTACGGGCGAGGAACTCGAGGCCGGCACGAGGGTCCGCGCCCACGAGGAGCTTGTCGAGCTCGTCCCTGACCCTCTCACGAGAGATCGTCATCAGGCGAGAGGCCACCTTGCGGGCTGCCTTCTCCGTGTCCTTCTCGATGGAGAAGCCAAGCTGCGAGGCGAACCTGCCGACGCGGAGGATGCGCAGCGGGTCCTCCCGAAGCCGCTGCCCGGCGTTGCCCACCGCACGGATCACGCCGGCCTCGATGTCACCCTTACCGTCGAACGGGTCGTGGAGGACTCCAGCCTCGTCGATGGCCATGGCGCCGATCGTGAGGTCGCGCCGAGCCAGGTCTTCCTCGAGGCTCACTCCCTCGAAGACCACCGAAGGCTTGCGGCCTGGGCCGTCGATGCGGAACGTCGTCACCTCGACCATCTCGAAGACCCCGTCGATCTCGACCTTGAAGCCGATGGTGCCGAAGCGCTTGCCGACGAGGTAGGGCCGACGGCCGGCTGCCCGGACCCTGGCCTCCACCTCATCCGGGGTCAGCGGGGTGGTGAAGTCGAAGTCCTTGGGCTTGACGCTAAGGAGGCTGTCCCTGACGGCGCCGCCCACGAGGAACACGGGGGAGACGACCTTCGCCACTTGGGTGATGATGTCTATTTTAGTCATGCCGACAGTTTACCACTACTGTCAAGTTCGTCGTCGTAGCTGCGGTCGCCACGATGCGCACAGCCTTCGGGACCCCGCCGGGACGCCCGACGGCCGACCTGATTCCCCGTGCCTCACTCCGCCGGAGCCAGCGACTCCAGTTCCTTCAGGAGACGTATGGCCGGATCCAGCTGCTCGACGCCCTCCCGATACTTGGCGCGCGCCGCGGGGCGATCGCCGAAGATGGTCAGCTCGTCGCACGCCTCCCCGAAGGACCCGCAGGCCCGCGAGAGCCGCTCCTGAAGGTCGTACAGGGCGTCCGAGTCGTGCGGCACGTAGAGGATCTCGGGGTCGGCGTCGGCGAACGCGTAGCCGAGCTCGCGAGCCTCGTCCTCCTCGGCGGCAGTGATCTCGCCACCGCCGCCGACGAGCCCCTCGAGGTGTGCCGCCGCGGCCGAGATGCCGGCCGCGTAGTCGTGGAAGGCCGGCACCATCATGGCCTCCTCCCCGCTGAGCCCGCCCGTCGGCAGGGTGAGTGCCTCATCCGCGTCGTCTGCCGACCCCGACATGGCCAGCGCGGCGAGGATCAGCAGCGCGATCCCCACGCCCCAGCCGTTCCAGGCGGCCTTGACCGCAGGCCCCCCGCGGCCCACCGACATCAGGACGAGCGCGGCGCCGAACCCGATCGCGATCGACGCGATGCCGGCCCACATCATGAGGTCGTACAGCCACATCGCAGGCCTCCTTTCGTCGGTCCGTCACGCCGTCGGCACCCAGAAGCGGCCACGTCGCACCGCTTCCAGCCCCTTCAGAGCCGGCCCCGACCGCGCAGGCGCCGGCCCCGTGGCGCCCCCGCGGTACCCGTCAGGCGGCTTGGGCGCGGGCCGGATCCAGCTCCGCCCGGACCTTGGCCAGCCCCCACATCTCCGGGTCGGCCGCCGCGAGCCGCTCGAGATCGCGCCGCGCGGCGGCCTTGCGCCCGAGTTCCGCCTGCGCCAGCGCCCGCATCAGGAGGCACTTCTTCACGTACGTGTCCTCGAGCGACCGCTTGCGGCGAAACACGGGCTGTACGACCTCGAGCGCGCCCGCCGCGTCGCCGGCGGCCAGCAGGGCGGCCCCGTAGAACGCGCACACCGCCCAGCCGAACTGCGACGCCGGCGGCACCTTCGGAGCCAGGCGACGGAAGATGGGCAGCGCCTCGTCGTGCCGCCCCTGGTACCCGAGCGTCACGGCGAGTTCGAGCTGCGTCACGCGGTCGCCGGTGTCGTCTGCGAGGCGCCGGCGAAGGCGCGGCTCGAGAATCTTGGCCCGCCCGGCCTCGAGCCGCGCGCCGAGCAGCGAGAGCCGCAACTCGAGATTGTCGGGCAGGATCCTCTGGGCCTGCGCCAGCAGACGAGCACACTCGGCGGGCTCGGCCCCTTCGCACTGCTCGAGCAGTCGCGTCACCTCGTCGACCTTGGCCTGCACCTCGCGCTGCGGCGCGTCGGCTGCCCAACGCTCGGCCTGGCTCTGCGCCCTGCAGATGCCGCGCGCGACCAGCCCGGCCACGACCGACACGAGCACGCAGATCGTGAAGAGCGCAGGTGAGAAGAGATCAGGCATGATGAGCAGCGTCAGCAGCGACGACAGCGCAAAGATACCGGCGATGCCGCACACGTTGAAGGCCGTCTGTCCCGGCTCGCGCGGGGCAGCCTCGTCAGCTTCCTGGCCACCGATCCCCAGCTTCTTGTCGATGGCCTGTGCCAGGGCGTAGGCGGCTACTCCCGCCACGATGGCCCCTGCCAAATCGCGCCCAAAACCCCTGCTCATATCACACCTCCTCCCACTGGTCGTCACCCTCTACTATAGAAACCGCGGAGGACGGAGAATCGCGCCTCTTCGCCTCTCCGTCCCCGCTCGAGGTCGAGCCTCG
>JAZBOM010000434.1:0-4089 GCA_036351205.1 Thermoleophilia bacterium
AGCGCCGGGTGTGGGTGCGGGGAGGATGGGCGACGTACAGACGGCCGAGAAGAGCGCGGCGGCGGCTCGGGGGGCGCTGGGAGCAGCGGGCGTCGGTGTCGACGCGCCGGCGGCGACCGACGTGCATGCCGGCGCGCCGAAGTCGAGCGGCGTGCGTGCCGGGGCGCTGGCGCATTCGGCCCTCAAGCGCGTCCAGCACCTCGCGTACTCACACGTCGACGCCCGCGATGAGTGGCTGCGCGGACCGTCGCGGGCGTTCGTCGAGGATGTCCTGCTCTCGTCGCGCGTCGCCGAACACGGCGTGCTCGAGCCGGCCGCGGTGCGCACTCTGGTGGCCGAACACATGGCCGGCGCCGGGCACGCCAATGCCATCGGCCTGCTGCTCACCGTGGAGCTGTGGCAGCGGTACTTCGAGGACGGCGAGCGGCCGGCGGCGAAGGAGACCTGAGGTGCGGCTCATCGTGCTGGGACACAACGACTGGTGGGTCTGGGAGCGGCAGGGGTTCTCCATGCGCAACGCGGCCCTCGTCTGCGAGCTGAGCCGCCGGGCGGAGGTCGACGGCGTCGCCGTCGTCGACGACCCCCGGTTCGGCCGGCGCACGCACCGCCCGCGGTCCCGGCGCGCGGAGCCGGTCAGCGCCGTCGCCGACAAAATCCGCGCGGTTCGCTGCGCGGCACCGCTTCCGCTGCCGGCGAAGGCCCGCACCGGCCGGCGCGTGAACGAGCGCCTGGCGCGACCCGCGCTTGCGCGGCGGCTGCGTGCCGCTCTCGCCGGATGGGCCGGACCCACGGTCGTCTGGGTGGCCGACCCGCGGCTGATGGCGGCCGGCCTGGCCCTGCCACGCGACCTGCTGGTGTTCGACGCTATCGACGATTGGCGCGCACACGCCTGGGCGGGCCGCGCGACGGTGGAGGAGGGGTATCGGCTCGCAAGCCTCCACGCCGACGTCGTCTTCGCCGTTCACCCCTCGCTGCTCGAATGGATAGAGCCGCACGGCCGGGCCGAGTTCCTCCCCAACGCCGTCGACCCGGCGCGGTGGGCGGGCGCCGAGCCGGCACCCGAGCTCACGTCGCTGCCGCGCCCGCTGGCCGGGTACGCGGGCACGATCCAGGGCCGGCTCGACGTGGCCCTGCTCGGCGCCGTCGCCGCGGCCCTGCCCGACGCCACCTTCGCCCTCGTCGGGCGCGTGGGCCGCGCGGTCGAAGGCGCGCTCGCGGCGCTGCCGCGCAACGTCCGGCTGTTGCCCCCGGTCCGTCACGACGCGCTCCCGCCGGTGGTCGCCGCCTGCGATGCGGGTATCGTGCCTCACGTGCACGATGCCCTCACAGCCAGCATGGACCCGCTCAAGCTGTACGAGTACCTCGCCGCCGGCCTGCCGGTCGTCTCGACCGTGGCCTCACCGAACCCTGCCCTCGGTGGGGAGGTCCGCCTCGCCCGCGACGCCGAGGCGTTCGCCGCCGCCCTGCGCGAGGAGCTGTCCGCCGACGGGCCCGAGCGGCGCGCGGTGCGTCGGCGGGCGGTGGCCGGCGAGACGTGGGCGGCGCGCGCCGACCGCGTGCTGGCCGTGCTCGACGAGGCGCTTCGCGCGAGGAGCGTCACTCACCCGTCAACGTCTGGGTCGCGATCCCGCACTACGGTCCGCCGGAGCCTACGCTCGAGCTCCTCGACGAGCTGCGCTCGGCGACCGTGGTCCCTTCACGCATCGTGGTCGTCGACAACGACGGCGGTCTCGCGCTCGACGACGACGAGACCGTGCGCGTCCTGCGACCCGGCTTCAACAGCGGCTACGGCGCCGCGGTCGCCTCGGCGAGTGACGCGGCGCTCGCGGCCGGCGCCGACTGGCTCTGGGTGCTCAACAACGACGCCCGGCCGGCGGCGGACTGCCTCGAGCTACTGCTCGAGGCCGGCGCCGCCGCCCCCCGCGCGGGCATCCTCAGCGCGGTGATCAGGTATCGCACGGGGGGCGACGTCTGGTACGCCGGCGGCACGGTGTCGCCGCGGACGCTCGAGGTCCGGCACCTGCACGCGGTGCGCGACCGCTCCCCGTACTGGACCGGCTTCATCACGGGCTGCGCGCCGCTGCTTCGCGTGGCCCTCGCACGCGAGCTGTCGCCCCTGGACGACGGCCTGTTCATGTACTACGAGGACGTGGACTGGAGCCTGCGCGCCCTCGACGGCGGCTGGGGGCTGCTGGTCGTGCCCGATGCCGAGGTCGCCCACGACGTGCGGCGCGAGGGCGGCCGACGCGTCTTCTCCGACGCGGCGATCTACTTCATGGTGCGCAATCGCCTGCTCGTGGCGCGTCGGCGTGGAGACCTGGCGCCGGCCGCCGGCGGCGGACTCGCGTCGCCGGCCGCCGCCGCCGCTCTGTGGGCTTTGCGGCAGGCGGCCAAGAGCCGCTCGCTGCCCGAGGCTCGCCGGCGCCTCGCCGCCTGCGGCCGTGGTCTGATGGACGGGCTCGCCGGCCGCCGGGGGCCCGCGCACGGCGCGGGCGGAGCAGGGCCGTCGTGAGCGGCGAGCTCGGTAGCCTCACGCGCTCCGCCCAAGTGCGCTCCAGCCCGTGGTTCTTCGCCTCCGTGGTCGCTGCCGAGGGCCTGATCCTCCTCGTCGCGCTGCGCTCCCCCATCCTCGGGGTCGCCCTGGCGGCGGCCGTGGGGGTGCTGGCCCTGATGACGCTCACGATCGGCACCGAGCGCGGCACGCTGGCCATCGGCTCGCTGCTCCTGATCGTCACCCTCGTTCTGCCGGGCGATCTGGCCCTCGCCTGGCGGCTCCCCGTCGGCGGCGGCGGAATCTTCGTCGTCGACCTCCTGCTCGCCCTTCTCCTGGCGAGCATGCTCGCCGCCCTCCTCGCCTCCGGCAGCCTGCCGCTCGTGCGCTCGCCCGTGAACCTGCCGCTCTTCCTCTTCCTCGGCTGGGTCGCCACCGCCGGGGTCGTCGGCTTCATGCGCGGGAACGACCTGAAGCTCATCCTCCAGGATGCACGGGGACTGGCCTACTACTCGCTGTTCTTCTTCATCGTGATGTTCGTGCGCAGCCGCGGGCAGGTCTACGTGATCATGCGGGTGCTCGCCGCCTGCCTGCTCGCGGTGTTCGCCACCGGCGCGGTCTACGCGGCCATGGGTGAGGGGATGGCGCTCGAGTTCGTCGAGCCCGGCGTGAGCCGGTTCCCGGCTCCGGACGAGGTGTTCCTGATCTCCTCGGCTCTGCTGGCGACCATGGTCGTCGTGTGGCCGGCCGCACGTCGGCGCCCGGTGTGGCTCTGGGGCCTGCTGCTCGTCGCCCTGCTGGGCCTCGTTCTCTCGTTCGTGCGCGGCAACTACGTGGCTCTTGCGGCCAGCCTCTTCTACCTTCTGCTCGTGCTCGGCTCGCGCGAGCGCCTGCGGCTGGTCGCCGGCGGCCTCGCCGTCGCCGCCGTGCTCGCCGCCGGGCTGGCCGTCTTCCAGCCCGCCGTCCTCACCTCGGTGATCACGCGTACGCTGGCGGTCACCGCCGTGCAGGACCGCAACGTGCAGTACCGGTTCATCGAGAACCAGGCCGTCGGCGCGCAGATCGCCGAGCACCCCATAGTGGGCAACGGGCTCGGCAAGGACTACCTCTTCGACTGGTCGCGGTATGGCGTCGCCCCGTACCGGAAGAGCTACGTCCACAACAACTACTACTGGTTCGTGCATCGGCTCGGCTTCATCGGCCTCGGGCTCTTCGCCTGGGCGGCGCTGGCCTTCCTGCTGCCCTGGATGCGGGACCGGGCGCGGCTGCGGGAGGGCGACCCCTGGCTCGTCGGGCTCGTGTTCGGGTCGCGCACGATGCTGGTCGCCCTGCTCGTCGTCTCGATCACCTCGCCACGGCTGAACGGCAAGCAGAGCATCGCGACGCTGGCGACGCTCATCGGCCTCGCCGAGGTGGCGCGCGTCCTGCTGCTGCGCGGGGAGGACGAGGAGACCTGAGGACCGCCGAGGCGGGCGGGCGGCGGCCGGATACTGTCCGGCCGCCGCCCGGCCGCCTCACTCCGTCGGCATGTGGGTCAGCGTGACCGGGCCGAGGAACTGCGGCTCGTAGTAGCGCGCCTCGTCACCCCAAAGGGCGAC
>JAZBOM010000435.1:0-2998 GCA_036351205.1 Thermoleophilia bacterium
GGACGTCGCACACCGGGGCTCGCGCCGGGCACGAAGACGTGGGGCTGGCCGGAGACGCTGCTGGGTGTCGTCGTCGGCTTCGGGCCCCAGATCCTCCTCTACCTGGCAGCCCTGTACGGGGGTGCCCTCGAGGCGGAGACGAGGATGGAAGAGGTCACGCTCTTCAGCGCGCTCGTCGTGATCCTCTCCACCGTCGTCCTCTACGGGTGGCAGACGGCCGCCGCCTGGCTCTTCTCGCTGCGCATCAGCCGTCAAGGTCTCGCCGGCTGGGGCTTCGCCTGGCCCACCGCGGCCTTCTTCTGGACCATCCCCGTCGCCCTCGTGGCGAGCTACGCGATCTCCGCCGTGCACGGGGCGCTCGTCGACCCACCGCCCCAGGACATCGTCGAGCAGTTCCCGCGCACCGTCGCCGGCGGCGCCCTCTTCGTCGTCATCGCCGTGGTCTTCGCCCCGCTCTTCGAGGAGGTCTTCTTTCGCGGCTTCCTGTACAAGGGGCTCCGGAACTCCTGGGGGTGGTGGCCGGCGGCGCTCGGCTCGGCGGCCGTCTTCAGTGCGGCGCACCTGCAGCTGACCGTCTTCGTGCCGATCTTCGCCCTCGGGGTCGCGCTCGCCTGGGTCTACGAGCGCACCGGGTCACTCTGGACGAGCATCGCCATGCACGCCATCTTCAACGGCCTGGCCGTGCTGGTCTGGGCGCTGGACATCGCGTAGGCGGCGGCGCAGCGGAGCGGCGGCGGCGGCGGTTCAGCGCAGACGCGCCGGCGACCCAGCGCAGCAGCGTCGGGCGCTGCGGGGCGCGGCCGCGGCTCAGCGCAGCAGCGTCGGGCGCCGCAGGGTGCGGCAGCGGCAGTCGTCGTCGGCGGGCAGGGCGCGCAGGGCCTCGAGCAGCACGCGGCCGACGAGCGGGGCGTCGTCGCGGAAGATGCGCGCGAGCTCCTCGTGCTCCCAGTCCTGCACCACGCCCTCGCCGTAGTTCACGATCACGTAGAGGCCCGCGTAGCAGGCGCCGATGTCGCGCGCCAGCCAGACCTCGGGCGAGAAGCTCTGCCCCACGATGTCGCCCATGGTCTGCAGGCGACGTACCTCGGCCGGCGACTCGAAGCGCGGGCCTTCGGTGACCACGTAGACGCCGCGTGAGAAGAGGCGACGCCCGGGCGCGAGGCGCCGGGCCGCGGCGAGCAGCGCCTCGCGCCCCGTCGCGCACACCGGCTCGCGCATGATCAGCAGATGGTCGCCCGCGACCATGCCCAGCCGGTCGCGGTCGGTGGTCAGGTCGACGAAGTCGTCGGGGACGACGAGGTCGCCGGGGTCGAGCAGGTGGTTGAGGCTCCCGACGCCGGCGTCGGAGAGGATGCGGCGCACGCCGGCCCGATGAAGCACGCTGAAGACCTGGCGCGAAGCGCGCCCGCGCGAGACGCCCGGCCGCCAGCCGTGCATGCGCACGTGGAGCGCGCGCCGCCCGTCGAGCTCGAAGAGCGTGAAGGGCGGGCTCTCGCCCCACGGGGTCTCGATGACGAGGTCGTGCTCGAGGACGCGCGCCGCCGGGTCGAGGCCGTCGGGGAACGGCGCCGTGTACGAGCCCGAACCGCCGATGACCGCCAGCCCCGCCACAGGGACGCCGGCGGTCACGTCAGAACTCCCCGAGCTCGGAGGCCACCTTGAGGACCATGAGCTGGGCGTGGTCGCCGTTGTCCGAGGTGAACTGCCGCAGCGCCTGATCGAGCTCCTGCGCGAAGGCGCGCACCTCGCCGACGAGCGTCTCGCCGGCGACGACCTGCTCCCCCGGCTCGACACGCACGTCGGCCACGTGCGTGAGCACGAGCAGCAGCGTGGGGTCGGAGGCCAGCCGGATGTCGACCTGCACGTCGGGGTGGCGCCCGAGGAGGTCGTACTCCTTGACTGCGGTGACGACGCCGTCGACCGGGCTCACGATGCTCGAGCCGGGGGCGGCGCCGATGGAGAGCCCGCCCGTCGCGGCTGAGGTCTCGCCGCCCTCGCTCGCGATGAGGTAGTACTGCACGCCGCCGCCGCTCTGGAAGATGTCGGCGAGGCGCTGACCGATGCCGCCCCCGCTGACGCACTCACCCTGCGGCGACAGGGCGACCGCCTCGGGCGTGCCCGCCGGATGGTAGGCGATCGCCGTCGTGGCCTCGCTGGGAACGGGGAGCACGATGGGGACGTCGGCGACGTGAGCGATGACGATCCGGTCGGCTGCCGGCGTCGCCCCGAACGTCGGGCGGACGGCCGTGTCCGGCACCCGGGCCGGCGTCGCGGTGGGCAACGCGGCAGCGGCCCAGACGGCGAGGGAGACGAGGGTCACGGCGAGCACCAGCACCCCGAAGCGCCGGCGCCTGATCTGCTTGCGGCGGGCCTCGCGGGCTCGCCGCCGGTCAGTGGTCAGGCCGTACATACGCCCGGCAGCTTACCGCGAGCCCGCCACACGGGCAACTCGCGACGACCGTGGCCGGGCCACGGCTCGCCGCCCCGGCAACGCTTCAGGTCGCGCCTCGGCGGGCCGATAGAGAGGGTGAAGGCCGTTGACGGGCGCGATCGGACATGCCCGTCGCCGAGGAGTCGGGATGAGAGCCTTGAGAACACGAGCCGCCCTCTTCATCGCCGTGTCGGCACTGCTCGCCGCACTGCTCGTGCCGCTGATCGCCCACGCGGCGCAGAGCGGGCCGTGACCGGCGCCGCGCGGATCGTGACCGGCACCAAGCGGGCCTGACGGTCAGGCCCGCGCGCGGGCCGTCCTTCGGTAGGATGGGGTCATGCCCCCGTCGAGCGACGCCCTGCGCAGCCTCTTCGATCCCGGCCGTCACGGGCAGGTCGTCGCCGTCGCCCACGAGGCCGCCCGGCGGGCGCGGCTCGCCGACCTGCCGCACGACCTGCACCCCGGGGTGCGCGCCGCGCTCGAGCGCTCCGGCGTCACCCGGCTGTACGCCCATCAGCGCACGACGTGGGACCTGCTCCAGGGCGACGCCAACGTCATCCTCGCCAC
>JAZBOM010000436.1:0-3670 GCA_036351205.1 Thermoleophilia bacterium
GACCGGACAGGACTCGTGCAGGCCGTGCTTCTCCATGCGCAGGCGCACGCCGTGGTCGGACTCCACGCGAAGCTCGTCCATCAGCCGGTCCATGAGGAAGAGGCCGCGGCCGCCGGTCCCCATGACGTCGGGCAGCCGCTCGAGGTCGATGGCGGCGGCGTCGAAACCGCGCCCCTGGTCGACGACCTCGGTGACGACCGCATCGCCGGTGAACCGCACCGAGACCTCCATCGGCGCGCTGGCGCCGCTGTGGCGGATGACGTTGGTGCAGGCCTCCGTGAGGCAGAAGACGACGTCGTCGATCATCGCGTCGTCGGTGCAGAGCAGCCGCAGGTAGTCCCGGATGCGCTCGCGGGCGCGCAGCAGCCGGGCCGGCTCGAGAGGCAGCTGAAACCGCAGTTCGGGCCAGGCCCGTCGACTCGACTCCTTCTGGATCACTGTCGTCCGCCCGCCGGCCGCACGAAGGCTGCCGCCGGCGCCACCGGCGGCCTCACCCTGACCTCGTCGTCCACCCTCGCTCCTCATCGAGACTCTGCCCGACGCTAAGCCTTCCCCGAGAGCGGCGTGCATCAACACCGGCACCGCTGTGATTGAATCCATCCTGAGGACGGCCGCGGGACGGGAGGCACCCATGGACTGGACGCAGGCGCTGGCGGCGACCGAGGCCACCTACACCGAGCGCCACCAGGGCTCGCGCGAGGCGATGGCGCGGATGGCCGCCTGGATGCCCGGCGGGGACACGCGGTCCACCACCTGGTTCCATCCGTTCCCCGTCGTGATGGATCGCGCCGACGGTGCGGAGATGACCGACGTCGACGGCAACATCCTCCTCGACTTCCTCGGCAACTACACGGCCCTCGTTCACGGCCACCGGCCGCGGTTCATTCTCGACGCGGTCCGCAGCGCCCTCGAGCGTGACGTGCTCTTCGGCGCCCCGATGCCCGAGCAGGGCGAGCTGGCGCGGCGCATCGTCCAGCGTCTCGCCTCTGCCGAGCAGGTCCGGTTCACGAACTCGGGCACCGAGGCGGGCATGGTGGCGGCGCGCATCGCACGTCGCTTCACGGGAAGAGAGCGGCTGGCCGTCGCCGAGCACTCCTACCACGGCTCGTACGAGCCGCTCGTCTGGGACGCGGCGCCCCGGACCGGCACGGCGACGTTCCCCGTCAACGACATCGCCGGGGCCGAGCGCGCCCTCGCCGAGGCCGGTCCGCTGGCCGCCGTCTTCCTCGAGCCGGTCCTCGGCTCCGGCGGCGTCATCACGGCGGAGGACGACTTCCTGGCCTTCCTGCGCGAGTACACGCGGGGCAGCGGCGCCCTCCTCGTGTTCGACGAGGTGATGACGTTCCGTCTCGGCTACGGCGGCCGGCAGGAGGCCACCGGCGTCGCGCCCGACCTGACGATGCTGGGCAAGATCGTCGGCGGCGGCATGCCGGTCGGCGCGGTCGCCGGGCGCGCCGACGTGCTCGCCGTGACCGATCCCAGCAAGCCCGGCAGCATCGAGCACAGCGGCACCTTCAACGGGCACCGTCTGACGATGGTCGCCGGAGCGGCGAGCCTCGACGCGCTCGACCGCGTCGCGGTCGAGCGCCTGAACCGGCTCGGCGACCGGCTCCGCGACGGCCTGAACGCCGCGGCCGCCTCGTCGAAGGTGCCCGTCTCGGTCACCTCCTGCGGCTCGCTGCTGAACCTCCACGCCGCCGCCGGAGTGACGACCCCGTCGCGGGCCGACGCGGCTGCGCACTCGGCGCTCGCCCGGTACCTCCATCTCGCGCTCATCGACCGCGGTGTCTTCATCGCCCATCGCGGCGAGATGTGCATCTCCACGGCGATGAGCGAGGAGACCGTCGACCGCGCGGTCGCCGCCGTCGCCGACGCCCTCGCCGGGGCCGAACGGCTGGAGGGTCTAGAGTGACCGATACCATGCCGGACGTCCGCTTCGCCGCGGGGGAAGACGGCCGGGCTTGAGCGCCCAGGCGACAGAGGAGGGTCAGCCGTGAACACCGAGGTCATCGTCAGCTGCGCCGTCACCGGCGGCACCGAGCCGGTCGCCCACCGGCCGAAGACGCCGGCCGAGATCGCCACGGCGGCCATCGAGGCGGCCGAGGCCGGCGCCGCCGTCGCCCACATCCACGTGCGCGACCCCGAGACCGGCGCCGCCTCGCGCGACGTCGTACTCTACCGCGAGGTCGTCGAGCGCATCCGCGCCGCCGGTGTCGACGTGATCCTCAACCTGACCACCGGCATGGGCATGGACATGGTGATCGAGGACGCCGACCCCACCCGAGCGGCGCCGGGCAGCGACATCGTGCCCGCCCTCGAGCGCATCCCGCACGTCGAGGAGCTCCTGCCCGAGATCTGCTCCTTCGACTGCGGCGTCTACGTCTTCGGCGAGAAGACGGTCTCGATCACCACCCTCGAGATGGCGCGCAAGCTGGCGCGGCGCTTCCGGGAGCTGGGCGTCAAGCCCGAGCTCGAGGTCTTCGACCTCGGCAACATCGAGATCGCCCGGCTGCTGCACGCCGAAGGTCTTCTCGACGACCCGCCGTACTTCCAGCTCTGTCTGGGCGTCATCGGCAACGCCCCTGCGACACCGCACGCGATGAAGGCCATGGCCGAGATGCTCCCGCCGGGTTCCGTGTGGTCCGCGTTCGGCGTCTCGCGCTTCGAGATGCCGATGGTCGCCCAGGCCGTGCTGCTCGGCGGCAACGTGCGCGTCGGGCTCGAGGACAACCTCTGGCTGAGCAAGGGCGTGCCGGCGAGCAACGCGCAGCTCGTCGAGAAGGCGATCGGCATCATCGAGAGCCTCGGCGCGCGCGCGGCGACGCCTGACGAGGCGCGCGCGAAGCTCGGCCTGCAGCCGCGCTGACCTCGGCCGCATGCCGCCCGGCCCCGGCCGGCTGAGGGCCGGCCGGCCGTGGCCCGCCCTGCCTCAGCCGGCCTTCGGCGCCGCCGCGGCGGCCTCATCGACACAGGCGGCGAGCATCGCCCGCGTCGCCTCGTCGAGGAGCGGCCCGCGGGCCTCGGCAGCGTCCACGAGCTCGCGCACGCGTGCCGTCGCCTTCTCCAGCTCCTCGCGCCCCTTGACCTGCCGGTGCTCGTACGACTGCCGGTCGGCGATCGTCGGGAGGAAGAGCTCACCGGCCCGCAGGCGGGGGCGCGTCTCGTTCTCGACGAGGAAGTCGCCGGCGTGTCCGACCCGCTCCATCGCCTCCGCCATGATCGTCTCGTCACTGACCTCCACGCGGCCGAGGATGCGCAGGATCATCTGCGCTATCTCGTCGTCGATCACGATCGCTCGAGCAGCCCCAAGGCCGCGTCGACGATGCGCTGACGTTCCACCTCGGTGGTCCACTCGACCCGGGGCATGACACCTCCAGCGCAGACGCGATACGCCTCGGCCTCGCCCCGTCGCGATCGGCGGTCCACCATCATCCCGGCCGCCGGCGCGAGAACGGGGTCCGAAGTCTGTCGCCCCACCCGGCGAGGGTCGAGGAAGCGGGTGGTGGTCGCCGACCACGACGCCGCAGCATAAGATTCGGGCGGGCCGCCGGGACCGAGCCGGACCGGCGGCCGGGTGCGGCGCCGGTCCGACCGCGGCCGGATCCATCTCGAGGTGACGCAGGCAGCCGACCGGGCGCCCGACGCCCGGCGAAAGGAGAGGCAGGATGGC
>JAZBOM010000437.1:0-2039 GCA_036351205.1 Thermoleophilia bacterium
TCGAGCTCGCGCGTGAGACGCCGCGCCGCTTCGGCATCTCCGAGCTGCGCGTCGTGTCGCCGCTCGCCGTCATCGACGGCCGCGGCGGCGTCGAGGTGGAGCCCGGCGTCCCGCTCGCCCTCAGCCCCCTCGACATGACCCTGGACATGGAGACGCACGGCGACTTGACCATCCTGTTCGACGGCCTCGGCCTGCTCGGGCCCGACGAGAATGCCGCCGGCTATCGGCCACTCACGCGACCCGTGACGGTGGGCGGGACCATGTCCGAGCCCGACACTACCGCGTTCTACGAGATGCTCGAAGGGGCGGCTGCCGACTCCAAGGGCGTCGTCGGCGTCGCCATGCGCAAGGTCAATGAAAACCTGCAGAAGAGCCGCTAGCCGGAACCGGTACCACGTATCTCATAGTTCCGTTCTCGGAGGGTCTGCTGGCAGAGCGGTGCCTGATCTTCCGGGTGCAAGACGATTTTCGGAAGAGTGGGATACGTGGTACCGGGTCGGTGCGTCAGCGTGCGGCGTCAACGATCGCCTCCACCAGGGCTCGCCCCTCCGGCGTGTCGGGAATGATGCCAGGCTTGACGAGCCGCCTGGTGAGCTCGACCCAGTTGGGGTCGGCGGCGAAGATCTCGCGGAAGGTGGGCAGGGCCTGCTCGAGTCCGCCGCTGGTGGCGAGGGTGACGGCGGCCCAGTACTGCACCTCGAGGTTGCCGGGCAGGAGCTCGGCGGCGCGGCCGTACTCGGCCATCGCGAGCTCGAGGTCTCCATGCTCGACGGCGACGTCGCCGGCGTTCATGTGCTGGTAGGCGCGGTGGACGGTGAGCAGGCGCCGGAGCTCGATGATCGGCTCGGTGTGGTCCTCGATGCGCAGCTCGAGGACGCGGTCGGCCCACGGCTGCCCGGTGGACTCGCCCTTGACGATGAGCATCGCCGCCGACTGCCTGCCGCGGATGTCGCCGCCGGCGGCCTGGGCCGCCTCGAGGGCCGCCATGAGGCGGTCCGCGAGATCGCCCTCGGCTGACTCGTAGGCCGCGGACATCGCCGGCACCACGCGGTCGTTGAGCATCATGTTGGCCTGCACGCTGTAGCCGTCGCCGACGTGGTGGCCGGCGGCCTCGATGCACTTCGCGCCGGTGTGGGCGGCGACCCGACCCTGAGCATCGATGAACGCGACCTGGCGCACGTCGCGGCCCTCGTCCACGAGCAGCAGGGCTGCCAGCGCCTGCTGCGCCGACAGCCCGCTCTTCATGAGCTCGAGGCCGCGCGGGCCGTAGGCGGGGTCGATGAAGCTCTGGGTGGCGACGGCGCCGACCCCGGCCTCCGCCCAGGTGACGCTGGAGCCGACCGAGAACCAGTGCGACTGCACGGCGACACCGAGCTCGCCGGTGTCCGCGTCGCGCGCGACGATCGAGTAGGTGTGAGCAAGGGGCTCGATGCCGCGCGCGGGCAGCGCGCAGCTGACAATGATGAGACAAAGAGCGATCCGGCGCATCACAACCTCCATACAATGATCTTCGCGCGCGATTGTAAGGCCTTCTTCATTTTCTGCCGCCGGCGCCCGCCGGGCGCCGGCGGCAGAAAATGACCAGAAGACAAAAGGCCCGGCCTCCTCGCCGGAGGCCGGGCCGGGAAATCAGCGATGGCGTCCCTACTGGTTGAGCGCTTCGTGGACGCGGCCGACCATCTCGGGTCCGGGCCGAAGGGTCTTGTCGCCGTCGTCCTTCCACTTCGTGGGGCAGCCCTCGTTGGCCTTGCGCGCCAGATAAATGTTGGCCTTGAACTTGCGCATCAGCTCGTCGATGTTGCGGCCCATGTTGTAGAAGTTGACCTCGGCGTTGAAGAGGGTGCCGTCGGGGCTGATGATGAAGGTGCCGCGCAGCGCGAGGCCGCTCGACTCGTCATACACGCCGAACAGGCGCGATACCCTGCCCGTGGGGTCGGCGCCCATCAGGTACTTCACCTCGCCGAGCTCCTTCTCGTCGCGCTTCCAGGCCAGGTGCACGAACTCGGTGTCGGTCGAGACGGTGATGAGCGCGGCGCCCA
>JAZBOM010000438.1:0-3883 GCA_036351205.1 Thermoleophilia bacterium
GGAAGGTGACGTCCCCGTCCGGCTGCGGGATCCCCTCGATGCCGCGGCGGAACTGCTCGGCCTGGTCGTGCAGCAACTGCACCTTGGTGTCGGCGGCGTGCAGCGCCCCGGCCCAGATCGCCCAGAAATGGCAGGCGGTGCCCGTGGCGTCGCGCTGCGTGGTCTCCAGGGTCATGCCCGCCGCCCCGTAATACATCGCGTACATCGGCGTGTAGATCGGGCTGTAGTCCTCGAACCCGCCCTTCAGGTCGCGGTAGGCGATCTTGACCGGCCGCCGCGTCTCGACGTTGATGCGCGCCTCCATGGCCAGAGACGTCGGCAGCGCGGACCCGATGAAGAGGTCGAACTCGTAGTTCGGGTTGTGCGGCGCGGTGCACGGCTCCATGAGGTAGTAGGAGTAGTAGCCGTGCAGGTCGAGGAAGACGGTCGGCACCCAGCGAGCGATCTCGGCCGCGGTGGCCTGCGTCTCAGGCTGCGTCGTGAGCAGGAAGTCGCGGTTCATGTCGAACCCGTTGGAGTTGGCGCGCGTGTTCGCGATGCGTCCGTCGGGGTTCTGGCAGATGTTGAAGAGGACGATGCACTCGTCGAGGATGCGCTGCGCCTCGACATCGTCGTCGCCGGCGGTCGCCAGCCTGCGCAGCATGATGAGCCCGGCGTCGACCCCGTTCGGCTCGTTGCCGTGGATCGAGCAGTTGATGAAGACCGGCACCTTGACGTCGCCGGGCGCGGCGGCGAGCTGCGCCTGGGCGGCGGCCGGGTCGTCGAGCATCAGCTGACGGAAGGCGAGGTGGTCGTCGATGCTGTCGAGCACCTCGGGGCGGGCCACGACGACGAGATACAGGTCGTGGCCCCCGGCCGAGGTGCCCATGACCTCGTAGCGGACCCTGTCGCTCGAGGCGACGAGCTCGTCGAGGATCGGCTGGATCTCCTCGTACGGTACTTCGCCTTCGAAGTCCGGCCGCCAGTCGCTGACGCCGGCGGCCGCCGGCCCGGCCGTGAGCCCGAAGAGCAGCAGCAGGGTCAGGCCGCAGAGCAGCAGAACGGTGAGCTTTCGCATGGTCCCCCCTCGTGAACCACGATATGGGCGGCGCGGCCCCCACGCGCGTCGCCCCCGGTACCCGTCGTTAGGCTAGCACGGTGCCGTTCCCCGTCAACGTCTCCGGCGTGCGTCTCCCCGGCCCGCGCGCCCACGTGTCGCCTGTGTTGGCGACGGAGCGTGTGGTAGCTTTCGCTGCACGGTCGGCGACGAGAAGGGCTCACGATGGCGGACCTCGAGGCGGCGCACCTGATCGACCAGACGCTGGCGCGCTGCGGCGTCGACGAGTGGGGCGTCGCGGCGAACGACGGCTGGGACCTCACCCCCGATCTGCCCTTCGCGGTGTCGATCGTCATGCGTCACGCGCCGCAGGCTCTCGCCGGTCTCGAGCGGACCGAGATGTCGCAGGCCTTCTTCGACGACTACTCGCGGCTGTTCGGCCGGCTCGACGCGGCCGCCGCGGCGGTCGTCGAGCTGGCCCACGGGCGCGGCCGCCGGGCGATCCAGATCTCCAACGTGATGAGCGGCCCCAACGACGACCCGCCGCTCGCGGACTGGGGCGACGCCGGCGTGTTCCCGCACAAGACGGCGGCGACCCAGGCGGGCCTCGGCTGGATCGGCAAGACGGCTGTCTTCGTCTCCGCCCGCTACGGGCCGGCGGTGCGCCTCACCACCGTCTTCACCGATCTGCCGCTCGAGGCCGGGGTACCGGTCGTCGCGAGCCGCTGCGGGCGCTGCCGCATCTGCGTCGACGCCTGCCCCACGGGGGCCGGCCGCGACGTGCTCTGGCGGGCCGGCATGTCCCGCGACGAGCTCTACGACGAGAAGGCCTGCGAGGCCAAGACCTGGGAGCACCTCGAGTGGGACGGCACCTGCGGCGTCTGCCAGGCGGTCTGCCCGTACACGAAGGCCGTGGCCGGCGAGGCGCCGCGGGCGCTCGCCGGGTGAGCCTGGTGTGCCGGCACGGGCGGCGGCAGGGCCGAGACGGCAGCCCCACCCCGGGCCGAGACGGCAGCGCTGCCGCAGGACGCGGCGGCAGCGCCGCCGCGGGGGGTGCCGCGCCGACGGTGCGGGGGCGGCTTCGGTGCGCCTGATCGACCTGCACACCCACGTCTTCCCCGACGCCGTGGCCGGTGCGGCGCTGCGCACGCTCGAGGAGATGGCCGGCGTGCAGCCGTCCTTCGACGGCACCTACGCCGGCCTGCTCGAAGCCCTTGACGGCGCCGGCGTCGAACGCGCCGCCGTGCAGCCGGTCGCCCTCAAGGCGAGCCAGGTCGCCGGCATCAACGACTGGGTCGCCGGGCTCGACCGCTCGCGCATCGTCCCCTTCGGGGCGATGCACCCCGACCTGGGCGACCCGGCGGCCGAGATGGCCCGCATGGCGGGCATGGGGCTCGTCGGCTTCAAGCTGCACCCGGAGTTCCAGGCCTTCAGCCCCGACGAGCCGCGCCTCGACGCGATCCACGATGCGGCCGCCGCCCACGGCCTCGCCATCTTCTACCACGCCGGCAAGGACATCGCGGTGCCGACCTACCGCGGTACGCCGGCCTCCTTCGCCCGCGTCCTCGCGCGGCACCCCGGCCTCACGATGATCCTCGGCCACCTCGGGGGCTGGGGGGTCTGGGAGGAGGTCCGCGCCGAGCTCGCCGGCAAGCGCGTCTACTTCGACACCGCGTTCACGCTCGGGCACCTGCCGGCGGCCGACTTCGTCGACCTCGTCCGCCGGCACGGGCCCGAGCGCGTCGTCTTCGGCAGCGACGCGCCGTGGGCCGACATGGCGGACGCGGCCGAGCAGGTCGCCGCCTGCGGTCTCGACGACGACGAGCTCGCCGCGGTCTTCTCCGGCAACGCCGCTCGCCTGCTGGGGCTCTGACGTGCGCGACCGCGGCATCGATCCGGCGCGCGTGACGGCCCTGAAGGCGCGGGAGGACGCGCGCTTCGCGCGCGAGCACCCTCGCTGCCGCGCGCTGCTCGAGCGCGCCCGCGGCTCGATGCCCAACGGCGTGCCGATGAGCTGGATGGTGAGCTACACCGAGCACCCGCCGGTCTTCGTCGTCGAGGGCCATGGGGCGCGCTTCAGCTGCGCCGACGGGCACGCCTTCCTCGACACCAACATCGGCGACAAGAGCACCTTCTGCGGTCTCGACCCCGAGCCCGTCGTGCGCGCCGTCGCGGCGCGCGCCGCGGCCGGCTGGCAGTTCCTCCAGCCGACCGAGGACGCCGCCGAGGTGGCCGAGGAGCTCGCCCGCCGCTGGGGGCGTCCGTACTGGCAGTTCACGCTGTCGGCGACCCAGGCCAACGTCGAGGCGGTGCGCCTCGCCCGGCACGCGACCGGGCGCGACAAGGTCCTGCTCTTCGCCGGCAACTACGCCGGCCACGCCGACGAGCTCCTCGTCTCGTACGGCGGAGGTGGCCTGCGAGAGCCCTACCTGGGGCTGGCCTCGCGCGCGTACGGCGACGTCGGCCTGATCGACTACAACGACGTCCCCGCCCTCGAGCGCGCCCTCGCGACGCGCGAGTTCGCCTGCGTCGTCAGCGAGCCGGCGCTCACCAACGTGGGCGTGGTGCTGCCCGACCCCGGATTCCACGAGGCACTCCGCGCGCTGACCCGCGAGCACGGCACGCTTCTCGTCCTCGACGAGACGCACACCCTGATCTGCGGGCCCGGCGGCCTGACCCGGCGGTGGGGCCTCGAGCCGGACGTCGTGACGGCCGGCAAGGCCATCGGCGGCGGCGTGCCGCTCGGCGCCTACGGCATGACGGAGGAGCTCGCCGCGCTCTTCGTCTCGGGCCGCGGTCGCGACGGGCGCGCGGGCGAGCTCGCCACCGGCGGCACGCTCTTCGCCA
>JAZBOM010000439.1:0-2001 GCA_036351205.1 Thermoleophilia bacterium
AGGCGCGCCGGCCCGGGCAGCGCGGCGGTCGTCCGGAGACGCGTCGCCCGCGGGGAACGTCCGAGAGGGCGACCGTTGCGACCAGCTCTCGTGTCACCTGCGACGCCCATGCCCGCCGCGGCCGGGGTGGTCGTGTCCTGCGGGGCCGAGGCTGTAGAATGCCCCTCGCGCGGCGCCGGTCGCCGCGCTCCGTGCAGCGATGCCCTCACACGACGACATCCACGACGTCGCCGGCCTCGCCGCGTCGCTCGACGCGGCGCTCGCCGGCGTGCTCGCCGAGCTGGGCGCCGAAGGCCCGCCGGTCGCGGCCGAGCTCGGCGTGCCGTCGCGGCGCGAGCACGGCGACCTGACGTCGAATGCGGCGCTCGTCAACGCCAAGCGGGCGCGACGTGCGCCGCGCGAGATCGCTCAGGCCCTGGGCGAGCGCTGGAGCGCCGGGGCCGGGGCCGGGGCCTGCGCCCGTTTCGAGGTCGCCGGGCCGGGCTTCCTCAATCTCTTCCTGACCGACGCCTGGCACCGCGGCGCCCTCGCCCGCATGCTCGTGGCGGGCTCGGACTACGGGCGCGGGGCGTTGCCGGACGAGCTCCGGCAGAAGGTCAACATCGAGTTCGTCAGCGTCAACCCCACGGGGCCGCTGCACGTCGGCCACGCGCGCTACGCCTCGTACGGCGACGCCCTGTGCCGCATCTTCGCCTACGCCGGCCACGACGTCACGCGCGAGTTCTACGTGAACGACGCGGGCACGCAGATGCTGCGCTTCGGCCAGTCGCTGGCGGCGCGCTACGCTCAGCGCCTCGGCGCCGACGTGGCGGTCCCCGACGAGGGCTACCAGGGCGAGTACCTCCTCGAGCTCGCCGACGAGTTCATCGCCGAGGCCGGCGAGCGCTACCTCGAGGCGGTCGCCGGGGCGCCCGACGCCCTGAGCCTGCCGGCCGACGTCGTCGCCGTCTTCAAGACCTGGGGCCGCGACGCCGTGCTCGAGCTGTTCCGGGGCACCCTCGGGCGCCTGCGCGTGCCGTTCGACGTGTGGGCGCACGAGAGCGGGCTGTACGCGGGCGGCGAGCCGTACCGCGGCTTCGCCGGCGAGGTCGGCAAGGCGCTCGCCGACCTCGACGCCGAGGACCTGCTCTACGAGCACGAGGGCGCCGTGTGGCTGAAGACGACGCGGTTCGGCGACGACAAGGACCGCGTGCTGATCCGCTCGAGCGGCGAGGCCACCTACTTCCTCAGCGACATCGCCTACCACCGCGACAAGATGGACCGCGGGTTCGAGCACATGATCGACGTCTGGGGGGCCGACCACCACGGCTACGTGCCGCGCATGAAGGCGGCCTTCACCGCCCTGCCCCCGCATCAGCCCGAGCGGCTCGAGCTCATCATCGGGCAGCTCGTGAACCTCCTCGAGGGCGGCGCGGCGAAGCGCATGTCGAAGCGTCGCGGGGACATCGTGACCGTCGACGACCTCGTGGACGCGATCGGGGTCGACGCTGCCCGCTTCCTGCTCGTCGGCCGCTCCCAGGACACGACCCTCGAGCTCGACCTCGACCTCGCCGTCCAGCAGAGCAGCCAGAACCCCGTCTACTACGTCCAGTACGCCCACGCCCGTATCTGCAGCGTGCTGCGCACCCTGGTCGAGCGCGGCGGCGAGGGGGCGGTCGCCGTGGTCGACGAGGTCGCGGCCGGCGCCCGCGGGCTGCCGGACGTCGCCGTCGGGCCCGAGGAGCGGGACCTCATCCACACGCTCGCCCGCTTCCCCGACGTCGTGCTCGCGGCGGTGGAGCACCGCGCGCCGCACCGCGTGCACACCTACCTCGGCGAGCTCGCCGCCGGGTTCCACGTCTTCTACCGGCAGTGCCGGGTGATCGTCGACGACGCCGAGGTCTCGGCCTTCAGGGTCGGGCTCTGCCGGGCGTCACAGCGGATCCTGGCCACGGGCCTCGACCTGCTCGGCGTCTCGGCGCCCGAGCAGATGTAGGGCCGAACGAGGCGGCCCGGGGGCGG
>JAZBOM010000440.1:0-2075 GCA_036351205.1 Thermoleophilia bacterium
CAGCCCGACCAGCTCGCCGGAGCCGACGGAGAAGCTGACCCCGTCGACGGCGTGCACGACGCCCTCCTGGGAGGCGAACTCGACCGAGAGGTCGTTCACAGAGAGGAGCTGCGCGGAACCGGCGTTCATCGAGACCGCATCTTATTCGTCTGGTCAACCGAATACGAGCCAAGTGCGACAAGGTTCGATTCAGTCACATGACCGCGGCGGGGCGCCGGGTACCGGGGCCGCCGGGTGGGGCGCCCCGGGTGGGGGCGATCGGTGGTGTGGGCCCTGCGTGGGGGGCGTCAGGTCACCGCGTGAGCGCCGGCGCCGCGCATCGCGGTCTAGCGGTAGTTGACGAACTGCAGGGGCTGGCCGAAGTCCTGGTCCTTGAGGAGCGCCATCACGGCCTGCAGGTCGTCCTTGCTCTTGGCGTACACGCGCAGGCTGTCGCCCTGGATGACCACCCGCACCCGCTTGAACTCCTTGCGGATGAGCTTGTTCATCGCCTTGGCCTTCTCCTCGGGGATGCCGGCGGCGAGCGTGACCGTCTGGCGGACGGTGCCGCCGAGGGCGCTCTCGACCTTCTCGTACTGCAGCGCCTTGAGCGGCACCTTGCGGCGCACCAGCTTCGCCTCGAGCACGTCGATGACCGACTTCAGCTTGCCCTCGTCATCACTCACGAGCACGAGGCTGTGCTCCTCGAGCGTGACCTTGCTGATCGAGCCCTTGAAGTCGAAGCGCGAGGCGAGCTCCTTCTGCGTCATCTGCACGGCGTTGCGGACCTCGTTCATGTCGACCTGGCTGACCACGTCGAAGGACGATTCAGCGGCCATGGGTGCCTCCCTCGTTCGGCGTAGGGTCGTCGCTCATGTGACCGCGTGCGCGCCGGCGTCGACGTGCACGACCTCGCCGGTGATCGCCCGGGCGAGGTCGCTGAGCAGGAAGACGGCGGCGTCGGCCACCTCGTCCGCGGTCACGTTGCGGCGCAGCGGCGTGTGGCTCTCGAGCAGATCGAGCATGCCGCTGAAGTCCTTGATGGTGCGCGCGGCGACAGTGGCAATGGGGCCGGCCGAGACGGCGTTCACGCGGACGCCGGCCGGCCCCAGGTCGGCGGCCAGGTAGCGCACCGAGCTCTCGAGGCTCGCCTTCGCCGGGCCCATCACGTTGTAGTTGGGGATCACGCGCCAGGAGCCGGCGTAGGTCATCGTGACGACGGCGCCGCCGGCGGTCATGAGGCGGCGCGCCTCGCGGGCGACGGCGATGAGCGAGTACGAGCTGATGTCGTTGGCCTGGGCGAAGCCCGTGCGCGTGGTCTCGACGAAGCTGCCCTGCAGGTCCTCGGCCGGGGCCCAGGCGATGCTGTGGACGATGCCGTGAAGGACGGGCATGGTCTCGGCGAGCCGGTCGACGGCGCGCCGCACGGCGTCGTCGTCGGCCACGTCGCACTCGATCATCGGCGCGCCGCCGAGCTCGTCCGCCAGGCGAGTGACGCGTCCCCTGAGACGCTCGGCCTGGTAGGTCAGGGCGACGCGGCCTCCCTCGCGGTGGATCGCTTCGGCGATCGACCAGGCGATGGAGCGCTGGTTGGCCGCGCCCATGACGAGGATGTTCTTGTCGTGCAGCAGACCGCTCATGCGCCCCCGTCCGTCCGACCCCGATGGGGTCCCCTCGCGAACGGGAGGAGTGTACCAGCCGCCCGACACGGGGGGCGGGGACGTCGCGGACGGGCCGGCGGGCCGGGCGAGCGAACGCGGCTGTGACACCCCGGGGCGCGATCGACTCCTGGGTCCCGTTGGAAGGCCCTGCGGGGCGGCCGGTCCGCGGGCTGTCAGGGTGCGAGCTCGTCGGGGTCGACGTCGGGCGGCAGCGGCCGGGCCAGCGCCTCGATCCCCTGATACTCGTACGGCACGGCCTCGCCCGCACCGCCCGACAGTACCCGTTCGTCCGAGACCGGGCCGAGAAGCACGATCGCGAGCCCACCGGGATCGAGTGGCAGGTCGACCACTTCGAGGTAGATGTCGTCGGTCACGAGACCCTTGAAGCGGCGGACGACCGTGAAGCGCTGGCGGCCGTCGGCGACCTCGCCGGCC
>JAZBOM010000441.1:0-2587 GCA_036351205.1 Thermoleophilia bacterium
CGCATCGCGCAGGTGCAGCGGCTGCAGGAGGCCGCGACGGCAGGGGAGGGCAGCGCGACCGGCGGACGTGCCGCCGAGACCGCAGCCGCCGGCGCGACCGGCGCCGCCGCCGGCCTCGCGCACCTCGCCGTCGACGACCCCGCCGCGACCCTCAAGGAGCTGCGCGCCGAGCTCAAGCGCATGAACCGCCTCGCCGGCCTGTACACGCCCATGGCCAAGGCCTGCTGCACGGAGATGGCGAACCAGGTCACCTACGACTCGCTGCAGGTGCACGGCGGCTCGGGCTACATGCGCGACTTCGCCGTCGAGCGCCACAGCCGCGACGCGCGCATCACCAACATCTACGAGGGGACGACGCAGCTGCAGGTCGTGGCCGCGATCGGAGGGGTGCTCTCGGGGACGCTCGCCGACCGCCTCGACGAGTACGAGGCGGGCGAGCACGGCGCGACCCCCGAGCTCTTCGCACGGGTCGCCGCCGCCCGCGCCCGCCTCCAGGCCGCCGTCGAGCGTGTGCGCGAGCTCGACGACGCGCGCTTCCGCGACTACCACGCGCGTCGCCTCGTCGAGATGGCGATCGACGTGATCTGCGGCTACCTGCTGGTGCGCGACGCGCAGCACGACGCCCGCCGGCTGCTCGCCGCGCGGCACTTCGTCGCCGGCATGACGGGGCGCGTCGAGGGCGCCGCGGCGATGGTCCTCGCCGGCGACCCCGGCGAGCTCGACGTCCTCTCGGCGCTCACCGCCGACTGAGGCCTCGGGGTACTCAGGCCTCGCCGGCGGCCACGATCCGGTTGCCGCCGGCCCGGCGCGCCGCCGCCAGCGCCGCCTCGGCCAGGGCCGTGAGCTCGTCCGCGTCCTCCGCGTCAGCGGGAAAGCCCGCCACGGCGATGCTCACCGTACAGCGCTCGACACGGGCCGACTCGTCGCTCCGCAGGGCGGTCCGCTCGAGTCTCGTCCGCACCCGCTCCGCCACGGTGCCGGCGTGCCCGCCGAGGGCCGGTGTGTTGGGGAGCATGACGGCGAAGCGCCCGCTCCCCTGGTAGCAGGCCACGTCCACCTTGTCGCGCAGGCAGCCGCGGACGAGGCGCGCCGTGGCGCGCACGATCTCGTCGAGGCCGAGCCCGCCGTCGCCGCAGAACCGCTCGACGCCGTCGAGTTCCGCCAGCATCAGCGCGAGCGGCGCCTTGTAACGGCTCGCGCGGGCGACCTCGGCGGAGAGCCGCTCCACGAAGTACCAGCTGCTGTAGAGCCCGGTCAGGGCGTCGGTCGCCGAACGGTTCTCGAGGACACTGAAGACGCGCGCGTTGCGCAGCGCCACGGCGACTTGACCGGCGAGCAGGCCGACGAGCTCCACCTCGTCCTGACGGAAGCGGCGCGCGATCCTGCCGGCGAGGTCGAGACAGCCGGTCACGGAGCCGTCGACGACGAGCGGCACGATGAGGCGCGTCGTCCCGTCGTCCGGCCGCACCTGTTCCACCCGCTGCCGGTCGACGGCCTGACGCGCGAGGGCATCGGGCCGCCACACGGCACCGGCGCCGTCCGCGCACGACTCGGCGCCGTCCGCCACGGCCTTCCCGAACGTACCGTCGTCGCGCCGCACGTAGACCTCGATCTCGAGCTCGACCCCCGGCAGGACGCTGGCGATGTCGGCCGTGACCCGGTCCACGGCCTCGCGTACCCGAAGGGTCGCCGTGACCGAGCGCTCGGGGTCGAGGAGCGCCACGAGGCGGCGCATGCGCTCCTCCTGGCGCTCGACGGCCACGACCGCGTCGAGCGCCGAGGCGGCGAGGTGGCAGAAGCGTCCGAGGCGCGACTCGTCGGCGGCGCTCGCGAGGCGGTCGGCGCGCGCGTCGGCCACGCTGAGGATGCCGAGGATCCTGTCGTGCAGGATGAGCGGGTAGTCGACGCGGATGCGGCAGCCCTCCGCCTTCAACACCGCGCGCTCGGCCGCCGGCACTTCGGGGTCGTCGACGCGGCGGACCGCCGGCCGGCCGGTCAGGACCAGGCGACGGAGGTCACTGCTCTGCGTCAGGCCGATCACGGTGCCGACGCGCTCGCGCCCGAGGTTCCCAGCCTCCTCGCAGGCCCAGAACGCCCGGCAGGCGATGGTGTCCTGCTCGGGCGTGAACGTCCAGAGCTCGACCCACCAGGCGCCCAGCGCCGCGCCGACCGCCTGAGTCACGGTCTGGAGCATGGCCGGAAGGTCGGGGGCGGCATGGCCCGCGCCGGGCGCGACGGACGGCTCGAGGTTCACCGGACCGCTCCCGAGTAGACCTCGACGCGGTTCTTGCCGCCGCGCTTGGCGGCGTACAGCGCCTCGTCCGCGTACCGGACGAGGCGGTCGACGTCGCCGGCGGGCCGCGGGAAGGCGGCGACACAGACGCTGACCGTGAGCCGGCCCGTGCGTCCCTTCGCCAGCAGCGACCCCGCCTCGACCTCGCGGCGTATGCGCTCGGCGACCGCCACCGCCCCGTCGAGATGGCCCGGCGCCGGCGCGTCGTCGCCGGCGCCCACCGACAGGCTGAGCTGCTGCCCCCCGCCACCGGCGAGCGGTGTGTTGGGGAGGATGACGGCGAACTCCTCGCCG
>JAZBOM010000442.1:0-4205 GCA_036351205.1 Thermoleophilia bacterium
ACCACCTGGTCCGTATGACGCGGCTGCTGCGCGGCGCGGCGGGCGGGGGAGAGGCGCGATGACCGGGGTGCCGACCGAGGTGCGACTGCCAGGCGACCGACGGTGCGAGGGAGGGACGCGATGACACTCAAGGTGGCGTGGGGCATCACCGGCTCCGGCGACCTCATGCCGGAGACCGTGGCCGCCATGGCGGCGGTCGGCGAGACGCAGGACGTCGAGATCACGGCCGTGCTCTCCAAGGCGGCGGTCAAGGTGGTGCGCTGGTACAAGCTGTGGGACGAAGTGGAGCGCATCAGCCGCAAGGTGATCGTCGAGGAGGACGCCAACTCACCGTTCATCGTCGGTCCGATGCAGATCGGGCGCTACGATTGCTTCCTCGTCGCGCCGGTGACCGCGAACACGACGGCGAAGGTCGCGCACGGGATCGCCGACACGATCATCACCAACGCGGTGGCCCAGGTCGGCAAGACCGACATCCCCATCTTCATGCTGCCGGTCGACCAGCGGCCCGGGACCACGGTCACCACGCGCCCCGGGGGCGAGAAGCTCACCCTCGCGATCCGTGCCCTCGACGTCGAGAACGCCGACCGGCTGCGGACGATCGAGGGTCTGCGCGTGCTCGGCGGCGTCGACGACATCGCCGGGGCTCTACGTGAGTGCCCCGAGAGGCCCCGAGAGGCACGATGAAGGTCACGGTCGCGACCGGGAGCCGGCTGCACCTCGGGTTCACCAACCTGAGCGACGACCTCAGGCGCTGCTACGGGAGCCTCGGGGTCGCGATCGACCGCCCGAGCACGACCGTGGTCGTCGAGGAGGGCGACGCCGCAGACGCGCTCGGCGACGACGCCGAGCGCGTCCGCGCCTGGCGTCGTCGCTTCGGCGATCACTTCGGCGTCGAACCGCAGGTGTCGATCACGGTGCGCGGGCGGATCCCGCGTCACGCCGGGCTCGGTTCGGGCACGCAGCTCGCGCTCGCGGTGGGCCGGGGTCTGGCGACCGTGTGCGGCCTCGACCTCCGCGCCCGCGACATCGCCGGCGCCCTGGGGCGCGGCAGGCGCTCGGGGGTCGGCCTCGCGGCCTTTGCCGGCGGCGGGTTCGTCGTCGACGCCGGTCACAGCAAGGCGAACGACGGACAGCAGGCGACGCCGACGATCGTCTGGCGGCGCGACTTCCCCTCCGATTGGTGCTTCGTGATCGCGATACCGGAGGTGGCGAGCGGGTTCAGCGGCCGCAGCGAGGAGGGTATCTTCGCGGGGCTGTCGCCGTCCGTGCGCGTCTCCGAAGAGATCTGTCGCATCACGCAGCTCCAGCTGATGCCGGCGCTCGTCGAGCGTGACATCGACGAGTTCGGCCGCGCCCTCACGGCGATCGACCGCAAGACCGGGCGCTACTTCGCCGAGGCACAGCACGGTCTCTACAACGCCGAGGTCGAGGGGGAGACGATCGCGGCCATGCTGCGCGCCGGCGCCGCCGGCGCCGGCCAGAGCTCGTGGGGGCCCGCGGTCTACGGTCTGGTCGAGGAGGCCGGCGCCGGCCGCCTCGAAGCGGCGGTGCGCGCCTTCCTCGACGAGCGCGGCACGCGGGCCGAGGTGTTCGTCGCCCGCGGCCGCAACACCGAGGCGCGCGTGGAGGTCGAGCCGTGAACGGTGCGGGCGCTCGGGCGACCCCGGCGCGCCCTCATGAGGCGCGCCTACGGGCGCGCGCCGCGCCGGCTCAGCAGGTCGGTGAGCGCGGCTTCGGCGGCCGACCCCGGGGCGACCTTGCGCACGACACGCAGGTTCTCGGCGAGGGCGGGCAGCACGGTGGCAGCACCGAGGCGTTCGAGGCGCGTCGCCAGCACGAGGCTCTCGAGGAGCAGGCCCTCGGCCCGGTTCAGCAGCGTCACCTCTTCGGCGGCCACCTGCGTGCGCCGCGGCAGGGCGCTGACGCGGGTACCGCCCTCCGAAGGAGCGGTGTCGTGCACGACGAGCTCGACCGTGGCCACCGCGCCGTCGAGCGTCGGCGCCCGCACCGTGGCGGCGTGGCCGAACGACAGGCGCTGCGGGGCGAAGAGCGCCTCGAAGAGCGTCGTCACGCCGGCGGGGACGGCGACGACCAGCTCGCGGTTCGCGAGCACGTTGGCGAGCGTCTCGGAGCCCTCGTACATGTCGAGCTCGAGGGTTGTGTGGTCGTCGGTCCAGACGCCGAAGGGCGCGGCGTGCGGCGTGTCGCCCGAGAAGGTGCAGACGACGGTCTCGTAGATCCACCCCGTGCGCAGGGGGAGCGCGTGCAGCGTGTCCAAGTCTCCTGCCTCTCGCGCGGCGCGTACCGCCGGTGGCCGGTGAGCGCCGCGACACGAGGCAGTATACCGCCCGCCTTCCGCGGCGAAGGACCGCGCGGCGGGCCTCACACGGCGAGGGAGGGCGTGACGAGATGAAGAAGATCCTGGTGCAACTCGACGGCGACCGGGCGCCGAGCGTCTTCGACGCCATCACCGCCTACGACGCCGGCGTCGACGTGATCCTGCAGCACGGCGGCATCGAGCCGCGCGAGGTGCGCGACCTCGTCTACGGGGCGATGTTCACCCGCGGGCCGGCCGACCTGAAGAACTCGGCCGTCTTCATCGGCGGCATCGACGTGCGCAAGGGCGAGTCGATGCTGCAGGAGGCGACGCAGTCGTTCTTCGGCCCGCTGCGGGTGTCGGTCATGCTCGACGCCAACGGCTGCAACACGACGGCGACGGCGGCCGTCGTCAAGATCATCACGGCCACGCCGGTGGAGGGGCGGCGCGTGGTCGTCCTCGCCGGGACGGGGCCGGTAGGGCAGCGCGCCGCCGCCCTGTTCGCGAAGGAGGGCGCCGACGTCGTCCTCACGTCGCGCACCCTGGACCGTGCCGAGGCGGCGTGTGCGGCTCTCGAGGGCCGCTTCGGCGTCAAGCTGACGCCGGCCGCCGCCGGCGACCCGGAGGCGACGCGGCGTGCCCTCGACGGGGCGCACGCCGTGCTCTGCACCGGCGTCGAGGGCGTCTCGCTCGTCCCCGAGCAGCTCTGGCGTGGTCACGGCACGCTGAGCGTGCTGGGCGACGTCAACGCGGTGCCGCCGCTGGGCGTCGAGGGCAGCAAGCCGACCTGGGACGGGAAGGAGGTCGACGGCAAGAAGGTCTTCGGGGCGCTCGCCATCGGCGACCTCAAGATGAAGATCCACAAGCGCTGCATCCAGAGTCTCTTCGAGAGCAACGATCAGGTGCTCGACGTGGAGGAGATCGAGGTGATCGCCAAGGAGCTGGTCTGATCGACGAGGTCCTGCTGATCGGTGTGAGTATGCGCGCCATGGCCGAGTCGGCGGCGCGGAGCGGCGCCCCGGTCGTCGCGGTCGACTTCTTCGGCGACCGCGACCAGGCGCGCGCCGCGACCAGCTACGCGCTGGGCCGTGACCTGGGGCTTCCCCTGAGCGCCGGGGGCCTCGTGCGCGCCGCCGGCCGCCTCGAGGCCGGCGCCGTGGTCTACGGCGCCAACCTCGAGAACCACGCGGCGGCGATCGTCCGCCTCGCGCGCCGCCACGAGGTGCTCGGCAACGAGGCCGGCGCCGTGCGGAAGGTGCGCGACTGGCGCGTGCTGCGGCGCTTCTGCGCCGAGGCGGGGATCGCCTGCCCGACGACGCTCGTCGCCGGTGAGGAGGGCTACGCGCGCGAGACGGGCGGCCGCTGGCTGCGCAAGCGGGTGCGCAGCGGCGGCGGGCACGGCGTGCGCCGCTGGGACGGCGAGCCGCTCGACCGGGACCACCTGCTGCAGGCCGAGGTCGAGGGCCGCGCCGCGTCGGCGAGCTTCGTCGCCGACGGTCGCGCGGCCCGCGTCTTCGCCCTCGGCGAGCAGCTCATCGGCGACAGGGCCCTCGGGGCGCACGGCTTCGCCTGGTGCGGCAACATCGTGCCGTTCCCGGCCGGCGACGAGCGCGCTGGAGGGCTCACGGAGGCGGTCGCCGAGATGGCCTCGCGGCTCACGCGGCGCTTCCGCCTGCGCGGCGTCAACGGTCTCGATCTCGTCGTCGCCGAAGGCGCGGGAGGCTCTCTGGTCCCGAACCTCGTCGAGGTGAACCCGCGCGTCACGGCATCGATGGAGCTGGCCGAGCGCGCCTACGGCGTGAACGTCTTCGCCCTGCACCTCGCAGGGTGTGCCGGCCGCTTGCCGGGGGGGCACCCCGCGGAGAGGCAGGCGGCCGGCTTCTTC
>JAZBOM010000443.1:0-5020 GCA_036351205.1 Thermoleophilia bacterium
AGCAGGCTGTCGTAGAACGGCGGCACCATGTAGCCCTGGTAGACGTGCGAGTCGAGCCGCACCCAGGGTCCGCCGGGTGCGACCCACTTCGTCACCGTGCCGGGTGACGGCATGAAGTCGGCCTCGGGGTCTTCGGCGTTGATGCGGAACTCGATGGCATGACCCTCGAGCTCGACCTCTTCCTGGCGGAGAGGCAGGCCCTCGCCGGCGGCGATGCGGATGCCCGTCTTGACGATGTCGATGCCGCTCACCATCTCGGTCACGCAGTGCTCGACCTGGACCCGGGTGTTCATCTCCATGAAGTAGAAGTCGCCCGTGGAGTCGAGGAGGAACTCGACGGTGCCGGCCCCCTCGTAGCCGGCGGCCACGGCGGCGGCCACGGCGGCGTGCCCCATCTCGGAGCGCAGCAGCGGGTCGACGGCCGGGGACGGCGCCTCTTCGATGAGCTTCTGGTGGCGCCGCTGGATCGAGCAGTCGCGCTCCCCGAGATGCACGCCATGGCCTTGGCCGTCGGCGAGGACCTGGATCTCGATGTGGCGCGGCGCCTCGAGGTACTTCTCGACGTAGACCGAGCCGTCGCCGAACGCGGCCTCGGCCTCGCCCTGCGCCTGACGCACGGCGCCCGCCACCTCGGAGGCCTCCCTGACGATGCGGATGCCCTTGCCTCCGCCGCCGGCCGCGGCCTTGACCATGACCGGCAGGCCGATCTGCTTCGCCACGAGCTCGGCCTCGGCGGCGTCGGCGATCACTCCCTTCGACCCGGGGGTGACCGGCACGCCGGCCGCGGTCATCGTCGTGCGCGCCGACGCCTTGTCGCCCATCCGCGCGATCGACTCGGGGCCGGGACCGATGAACTTGAGGCCCTGCTGGGCGCAGAGGCCGCTGAACTCGGCGTTCTCGGCGAGGAAGCCGTACCCCGGGTGGATCGCCTGGGCGCCGGTCTGGAGGGCGGCCTGGATGAGGGCCGGCTTCACGAGGTAGGACTGCGTGGCCGGCGGCGGCCCGATGCAGACCGCCTCGTCGGCGTAGCGCACGTGCAGGCAGTCGGCGTCGGCCTCGGAGTACACGGCGACCGTGCCGACGCCGAGCTCGCGGCAGGCGCGGATCACGCGGATGGCGATCTCGCCGCGGTTGGCGATGAGGACCTTGTCGAACGTGGTACGACCTCGCGGACGGGTGGCGCGCAGTATAGCAGCAGCGGCCGCGGCGGTGGGCTCCCACGGCCTGCCACGACCGGACGACGAGCCCGTCGCCCGTCGCCGCGGAAGAGCGTTGCTCGGAGGGGCTACGCGTTGACGCCGCGCACCCTCATGGGGCCTCCTCCTCTGCCGATACCAACCCTGAGACCAGGGGACAACTCACCGGGCACCCGCCCGGCATTCCGTATCCTCTCTCTCTGCCGGGCCGGTCTCCTTCGACAGACACCGGACAGCCCGCATCCGAGTGAAGGCCCCCGCCGGCCCGGCACACTCCCTCTCATCGGCAGACGCATCGTCGACCCGCAACGCCGCGCGAAGGCGGCCACGGCGTCGGCCATCTCTTATGATGTGGCGGGCGACAAGAGAGGGGCAGCCGTGACGACCGACAGCGTGAAGGTCCTCGCCGTGATCGAGGACGACGACAGCTTGCGCGGCGAGATCGCCCGCCGTTTCGCCGACGGGTACGACGTGAAGACGTACGTCGGTGAGCCCGCGACGCTGACGGCGCTCAAGGAGCTGCGCCCGAGCGCCGTCCTCCTCGACCTCCAGCTCGACGTCATCGACGGCTTCGAGGTGCTGCGACAGCTGCGCAACGCCCCCGAGCTGCACGGCGTCCCGACGATCGCCGTCTCCGGCCCGGCCGAGGCGGCCACGGTCGACCGTGTGCGGCGGCTGGGCGCCGCCGAGCTGCTCTTCAAGCCTCTGGCGCTCGACGAGCTGCGCACCACCGTCGACCATCTCGTCGCGGCCCGCGCCCAGCGCGCCGCCGGTCGCCTCAGGCTCGGCGCCATGCTCGCCGCCGCCGGCCTCGTGGGGCGCGAGCAGCTCGAGCGCGCCCTCGAGCGCCAGAGGCGCGAGGGCGGCCGCCTCGGCGAGGTGCTCGTGCGTGAGGGCCTCGTCGGCGAGAGCGACATCGTCGCCGCCCTCGCCGGCCAGATGCGCATCGGCGTCGTCGACCTCACGGCCGCGGCCCCCGAGCCCGCCGCCATGGCGCTCCTCTCGCGCGACTTCATCGTGCGCCACCGGCTCATGCCCCTGCGCATCGACGACGGCGGCGCCCTCGTGCTCGCCATGACCAACCCCCTCGACGTCATCTCCATCGACGAGGTCGGCATGCGCACCAAGCGCCGCGTCGTGCCGGTCATCTGCACCGAGAGCGCGTTCGACGACGCGCTCGCCGTGTACTTCAGCTCGCGCGGCAAGCTCCGGGAGGCGGGCGAAGAGCCGCGAGAAGAGCCGGCCGGCCCCGAGGCCGTCGACGCCTCGATCATCGAGATCGTCGACACCCTCCTCGCCGACGCGACGGGCATGGCCGCCTCCGACATCCACATCGAGCCGCGCGAGGACAGCCTGCACGTGCGCTGTCGCATCGACGGCGTGCTGCACGACCTGCGCACCCTGCCCAAGGAGACGCAGGCCGGCGTCATCAGCCGGCTCAAGATCATGGGCGGCATGAACATCGCCGAGCGCCGCCTGCCACAGGACGGCCGCACCAGCTTCGAGCTGGCCGGCGGCGAGACCGCCGACCTGCGCCTGGCCAGCATCCCCAGCCTCTACGGCGAGCATCTGACGATCCGCATCCTCGAGGTGGCGCCGCTGCCGCCGACCCTCGGCGACCTCGGCCTCACGGGGCCGAGCCTCGAGCGCTACGAGCAGGCGCTCAGGGCGCCCGAGGGCGGCATCGCCATCGTCGGGCCTACGGGCTGCGGCAAGTCGACGACGCTCTACACGACGCTCGAGCTCATCAAGTCGTCCGAGCGCAAGCTCTACACGGTCGAAGACCCGATCGAGCGCAAGGTCGAGGGCGTCGTGCAGACCGAGGTGCGGCCCGGCATCGGCCTGACCTTCGCGCAGGCGTTGCGCGCCCTGGTCCGCGCCGACCCCGACGTCATCATGGTGGGCGAGATCCGCGACCTCGAGACCGCCAAGATGGCGGCCGACGCGGCGATCACCGGGCACCAGGTCTTCAGCACGATGCACACCAACGACGCCAGCGCCGCGGTCCAGCGGCTCGTCGAGATGGGGGTGCCCCGCTACCTGGTCGCCGCCGCGTGGCGTTGCTTCGTGGCCCAGCGCCTGGTGCGCCGCCTCTGCCCGCACTGCCGCGAGGCGGTCACGATGAGCGAGCAGCAGTGGGCCGAGCTCGGTCTCGGGCCGGCGCCCAGGAAGCGCCTGCGCCTGTACACCCCGGTGGGCTGCCCGCAGTGCTTCGGCACCGGCTACCGCGGCCGTCTCGGCCTCTACGAGGTCCTCGTGCTCGACGAGGAGCTGCGCGAGATGGTCGCCGGCGGCGGCAGCGCGCTCGACATCCAGCGCGCGGCGCGCGCCAAGGGCGTCACCTCGCTACGCGACGACGGCGTCGAGAAGGTGCTGAGCGGCGCCACGAGCCACCTGGAGCTGCTGCGCGCCACCGTCTGAGGGACGGCCCCGAAGGTGGCGGCTGGGGTCGGCGACCGAGTCGCGCAGACTGTCTAGACGCCTGTCCTATCTGGTCTGCAGGAGCCCTTCCCGATACCTTCAATCGGGGAGACCACAAGAGGCAGAGAGAGAACCCCAGGTCCACAAGGTTGGCCGGCGGTGCGGAGCGGGGGCCCGCGCCGTCGGCCTTCGACTGACAGGGGCGCGACCGCCCCGGCCGTGACGGCCGGGGCGGTCGCTGCGTCTCGGCGCGGGGCGCAGGGAGCGGGCGCAGGGAGCGGGCGCAGGGAGCGGGCGCAGAGAACGCGCGAGGCTCGGCCGAGCGGCTACCGTGGCCGCTCGTCGATCACCCGCCGCGCCTTGCCCTCGGTGCGTTCCAGCGTCCCCGGCTCGACGAGCTTCACCTTGGGCCGCACGAGCAGGGCCGAGCGCAACTCCTCGGTCACGCGGCGCTCGAAGGCCCGCAGGTCGTCCATCCAGCCGTTGAAGAGCGCCTCGGTCACCTCGACCTGCACCTCGAAGGTGTCGAGCGCGCCCCGGCGGCCGAGCACGATCTGGTAGTGCGGCTCGATGCCCTCGATGGCGAAGAGCACGCGCTCGACGGCCGAGGGGAAGATGTTGACGCCGCTGATGATGAACATGTCGTCGGTGCGGCCGACGATGCGGCCCATGCGGGCCAGCGTGCGGCCGCAGGCGCAGCGCTCGGTGGTGACGCTGCAGAGGTCGCGCGTGCGGTAGCGCAGGACGGGCGAGCACTCGCGCGTGATCGAGGTGAAGACGAGCTCGCCGACCTCTCCCTCGGGGACCGGCTCGTCGGTCGCCGGGTCGACGACCTCGACGATGAAGTGGTCCTCGGCGACGTGCATGCCGGCGCGGCACTCGCACTCGCCGGCGACCCCCGGCCCCATCACCTCGGTGAGGCCGTAGTTGTCGGTGGCGCGGATCGGGATGCGGCTCTCGATCTGCCGCCGCATCTCCTCGCTGCACGCCTCGGCGCCGAAGAGCCCGAGTCGCAGGCGGAAGGCGTCGGGGGCGCCGAGCGCCTGGATCGACTCGGCGAGGTAGAGCGCGTACGACGGCGTGGCGACCAGCACCGTGGTGCCGAAGTCCTGCATGAACTGCAGCTGCCGGGCGGTGTTGCCGGCCGACATCGGCAGCACGGTCGCGCCGGCGCGCTGCAGGCCGTAGTGGAGCCCGAAGCCGCCGGTGAACATGCCGTAGCCGAAGGAGACCTGAGCGACGTCGTCCGCCTGGACGCCGGCCATCACCGCCACGCGACAGACGAGCTCGGCCCAAGTGTCGAGGTCGCGCCGCGTGAACCCGGCGACGACCGGCTTGCCGGTGGTACCCGAGGATGAGTGCACCTCGACGACGTCGGCCGGCGGGCTGGCGAAGAGCCCGTA
>JAZBOM010000444.1:0-3933 GCA_036351205.1 Thermoleophilia bacterium
CGATGGCGCGCGACA
Organism: Thermoleophilia bacterium; assembly: GCA_036351205.1. GTDB lineage: Bacteria > Actinomycetota > Thermoleophilia > UBA2241 > UBA2241 > UBA2241. The sequence continues at coordinate 16 of JAZBOM010000444.1, forward strand.
ACAAGACGCTTGGCAAGTTCCAGCTCGTCGGCATCCCGCCGGCGCCGCGCGGCATCCCGCAGGTCGAGGTCACCTTCGACATCGACGCCAACGGCATCGTGCACGTGGCGGCCAAGGACCTCGGCACCGGCAACGAGCAGAAGATCACCATCACCGCCTCGAGCGGGCTCGACGAGAAGGACATCGAGCGCATGATGAAGGACGCCGACGCGCACGCCGATGAGGACCGGAAGGCGCGCGAGCTGGCCGAGACGCGCAACAACGCCGAGAACCTCATCTACTCGACCGAGAAGTCGCTGAAGGACATGGGCGACCGCGTCGACGCGGACACGCGCGAGCAGATCGAGAAGGCGAGCGCCGAGCTGCGCGAGGCGCTCAACGGCGACGACCTGGGCGAGATCCAGGCCAAGACCGAGGCTCTCATGCAGGCGTCGCACAAGCTCGCCGAGGCCGTCTACCAGCAGGCCCAGCAGCAGCAGGCGAGCGGCGACGACACCGGCCCGCAGGGCGAGGCCGGCGGCGACGAGAACGTCGAAGAGGGCGACTACGAGGTGATCGACGAAGACCAGTGAGCTGGGCCGCCGGCCCAGCCGGTAAGGGGCCGGGTCACGCCATCGACCCGGCCCGTCACTACCCATCCGAGAGACGGAGGTGCAGACGATGGCCATCATCAGGTGGGACCCGTTCCGGGAGATGACGCAGCTGCAGAACCGCTTCGACCGGCTCTTCGAAGCCGTCGGCGGGAGGCAGGAGAGCTGGCTCCCCGCGGTCGACGTGTTCGACACGCAGGACGCGGTCGTGCTCAAGGCCGAGCTCGCCGGGATGAACCCCGACGACATCCAGATCGAGGTCGAGGACAACGTGCTCACCATCAAGGGCGAGCGCAAGTTCGAGGAGAAGGTCGACGAGGAGCGCTACTACCGCGTCGAGCGCCGCTTCGGCTCGTTCCAGCGCAGCCTGGCGCTGCCGCAGGGCGTCAAGTCCGACCAGATCGAGGCGGCCTACGACGAAGGCATCCTCACGGTGACCGTGCCCAAGGCCGAGCAGGAGAAGCCGAAGCGCATCGAGGTCCAGGCGCGCAAGACCGTAGAGGCCAAGAAGAGCGACGAGAAGTGAGCGCGCCCCGCAGCGGGTGAGCGGCGCGGCGTGCCGCGTCGCGGCCGGGCCGGCTTGCCGGCCCGGCCGCACCCGGGCGGGCGCCCCGGAAGGGACCGAGCAGGACGATGATGCAACCTCACCGTAAGCGAGAGCAGACAGCGGCGGGCCGCCCGGCGGACGAAGCCGCCGACGGCGGCGCGACGACGGCCGACGCGGCCGCCGACCCCGTCGCGACGGCAGCGGCCGACGACACGACGCCGCAGGGTGCGGCGCCGGGCCCCGGGCCCGGCGGCGACGCGGAGGGCGCCGGCGAGGATCTCGCCCGCGCGCTCGCCGAGCGCGACGACTACCTCGACCACCTGCAGCGCCTGCAGGCCGAGTTCGACAACTACCGCAAGCGCGTGCGGCGCGACCAGGAGCACCTGCGCCTGAGCGCCGCCGAGACGGTCGTCGAATCGCTCCTCCCTGTGGTCGACAACCTGCGCCGCGCCGTCGCGGCGACGCGCGAGCACGGCGGCGAGCAGCTGGCGGCCGGTGTGGCGCTGGTCTACGACCAGCTCGTCAACACGCTCGCCGGCCACGGCCTGACCGCGGTCGAGGTCGAGCCCGGCATGCCCTTCGACCCCGAGGTCCACGAGGCGGTCATGACGCAGCCGTCCGACGACCACGACGAGGGCGCCGTCCTGCAGGTCATGGAGCGCGGCTACCTGCTGCACGGGCGCCTGCTGCGCCCGGCCAAGGTCATCGTCGCCAGGTGAGGCATGGCCGACTTCTACCAGACACTCGGCGTGACCAAGACGGCCTCGCAGGACGAGATCAAGAAGGCCTTCCGCAAGAAGGCGCGAGAGTACCACCCCGACCGCAACCCGGGCGACGCCGCGGCTGAGGAGCGCTTCAAGGAGGTCAACCAGGCGTACGAGACGCTCTCCGACCCCGAGAAGCGCAAGCAGTACGACGAGTACAGCCGCCTCGGGGCGTTCGGGCCCGGCGCCGGCGGCTTCAGGCCGGGCGCCGGCGGGCAGGGGTTCGACCCGCGCATCTTCCAGCAGTGGCAGCAGCAGCAGGGCCAGGGCGGCGCGACCTTCGAGTTCGGCGACATGGGCGACATCCTGTCGAGCCTGTTCGGTGCGGCGGCGACGGGCCGCGGCGGCCGCCGTCGCCGGCCCGCGGCCGAGCGCGGCGCCGACCTGCAGGCCGACGTCACGGTGTCGTTCGACGAGTCGCTCGCGGGCGCCACCGTGCGCGTGCCGGTCGACAAGCCCGACACCTGCGACACCTGCCACGGCACGGGCGCCGCGGCGGGCACGACGCCGAAGATCTGCCCCGACTGCGAGGGCCGCGGCGTCGTCGCCCAGAACCAGGGACCCTTCGCCCTTTCGCAGCCCTGTCCGCGCTGCCGGGGGGCGGGCACGATCGTCGAGAAGCCGTGCCCGACGTGCAAAGGCAGCGGCGTCCGCCGTCGCACGCGGCGCTACAGCGTCAAGGTGCCGGCCGGGGTCAAGGACGGCACCCGCATCCGCATCAAGGCCAAGGGCGAGGCGGGTACGCGGGGCGGGCAGGCGGGTGACCTGTACGTGGTCGTGCACGTCGAGCCCGACGACCTCTTCGAGCGACGCGGCGACGACCTCGTGATCGACGTGCCCGTGACCCTGAGCGAGGCGGCGCTCGGCGCCCGCGTCCGCATCCCTACGCCGGGCGGCGGTCACGTCTCGCTCAAGGTCCCGGCGGGCAGCCGCGACGGCCGTACGCTGCGCCTGCGCGGCAAGGGCGCCCCGAAGCTCAAGGGCGGGGGCCGCGGCGATCTGCTGGCCCGGGTGCGCATCGCCGTGCCCGACAAGGTGAACAAGGAGCAGAAGGAGCTGCTCGAGCGGTTGGGCAAGGCGTTGCCCGACCCGCGGGCGGCGGCCTTCGGCTGAGCCGTGACCGGAACGGGCGGTGGAGATGGCCTCCGACGAGCGTGAACGACCGGTGTTCGTGATCTCGGTCGCCGCCGAGCTCGCCGGCATGCACCCGCAGACGCTGCGCATGTACGAGCGCCGCGGCCTGCTGCGCCCGCAGCGCTCGGCGAAGAACGCGCGGCGCTACTCGCAGGCCGACGTCGAGCGCCTGCGCCGCATCCAGGAGCTCGGGCAGACCGGGCTCAACCTGACCGGCGTGCAGCGCGTGCTGGCCATGGAGGAGCAGATGGCGGCCATGCAGTGCGAGCTCGAGCGCCTGCGCGACAACCTCGCGCGGGCGGCGGCCGAGATGGAGCGCGACCTGCGCCGTCGCGAGAGCGCGCCGCCGGTCGGGCTCGTCCCGGTGCGGCCGGCAGCCGTCGTGCCGCTCGGGCGCCGTCGCCGGCGCTGGTGAGCGCGAGGTGCGGGACGACGAGTGGCGAAGCTCGGTGCGACGCGGTTCCGGTCCGCGGCGGAGGTGCGCGAGGCGGCAACGCCCCGGCGCCTGAGGCGGCAACGCCCCGGCGCCTGAGGCGGCAGCTCCCGGGCGAAGACACGTGAAGACGATCGAGAGAGTGTGATGGACGTCAACAAGTTCTCAGAGCGAGCTCGCGAGGCGCTGGAGACGGCGCAGGGCATCGTGCGCCGCAGCGGGGGCAGTCAGCTGGGCACCGAGCACCTGCTGCTTGGCGTGCTCAGCCTGCCCGGCGGGGTGGTCGACCAGCTCTTCGGGCTGATGAGCATCGACAAGGGCGCGGCGATGGCGCGCGCCGGCCAGTTCGCCGAGACCTCGGGCGCGCACGGCGCCCCGGCGGAGCAGCTCTACCTGACGCCGCGCGCCAAGGCCGCCCTCGACATCGCCGCGCAGAAGGCCCAGGAGCTC
>JAZBOM010000445.1:0-2011 GCA_036351205.1 Thermoleophilia bacterium
CGAGCGGCCGCAGCGGCAGTCGCGGCGGCCCCCCGTAGTAGCCGAGCATGTCCATCGCCGCCTTGAGGCCGGAGACCCCGAAGCGGCTCGTGACGGCCAGATTGACCGGCAGCATCCGCAGGTGCAGCTCGCGCCCTTCGTCCAGGCGGCCGGCGTGGAACAGGTCGTAGAGGGCGACAGACTCGTCGGGGGCGATGTTCGCCAGGGCCAGGACGCCGCCGGCCACCCCCATCGCCTGCGTCGGGTAGAAGAAGCTCGCGGAGCCCGCCAGCACCTCGAACGAATCGTCCGCCTGCCGCAGCGTCTCCCCCATCTTGGCCACGTCTCCCCCGGTGTCTTTGACGCCGATGATGTTGGGGTGCTGCGAGAGCTCGACGAGTAGAGCCGCCGGCAGGTCGATGCCGGTGGCGGGCGGGAGGTTGTAGACGATCACCGGGATCGGCGAGCGGTCGGCCACCGCACGGTAGTACTCCGCCAGGACCGGCGGCGTCATCTGGCCCTTGTAGTAGCTGGGGTTGACGATGATGGCCGCGTCGGCCCCGACCGTGGCCGCGGCCTCCGTGAGCGCGATGGTGTGCCTCGTCGACTCCGCGGCGGCGCCGGCGATCAGCAGCTTGTCGCCGCCGATGGCCTGGCGCGCCGTCTTGAGCACGTCCAGGCGCTCGCGCTCGTCGAGATAGACCCACTCGCCGTTGGAGCCGAGGACGACGTAGCCCTTCAGCCCCGTCTGGTTCCAGCGGTCGAGGTTCTCGGCCATCTTGTCGTGCGCGACCGCTCCGGCCTCGTCGAACGAGGTGACGATGGGGGTGAACACCCCGCGCAGTGAGATCCGCGTCCCGCTCATGTCGTGCCTTCCTTCTCCGGGCCCTCGTTCGCCCGTGACTTAGAGGTCTGCGATCAGGTCTTCGAGACCGAGGTCTCTGAGTGTCTGTGGGAGGGGCTTGCCGGTCTCGAGGTCCCAGCCCATCTCGGCGTAGTAGACCTCGAGCATCAAGCCCCACTTCTCCATGATGTCCTTGCCCTTGGCGGGGCCGTCGACGGGGACGGACCCGTACTTCCGGGACGGCCGCTCGTCCTCTTTGCGCAGGCCGTGGCGGAAGTTGAACACGCGGAGCTGGTTCACGACCCGGCGACCGACGGTGAACGCGTCGTCCAGCGTCATCTCCCACCCGGTGACGGCGTTCAGGCACTCGAGCTGGAGACCGGGGTGAGGCGAGACGAAGCGGCACGTGCCGAGGCAATCGTCGAACTGCCGGATGCCGTTGAAGCGGGCATTGGTGCGCGAGACCTCTTCGTGCGAGAACGGGTCGTCCACCGGGGGCTGGCCCACCAGTTGCGGGTGGACGCCGGCCCACGTGGACTCGAGCGTGCTCGTGTTGGTCACCGCGGTGTCGAAGAGCTCCGCCCAACCACCGCGATGGTCGTGGCTCCGGGGGCTGGCGCCTTTGTGCGTGTAGATGGCGAGGTCGGCGGCTTCGCCGCCGACCCTCTCGGACGCCCGCTTCACGCCGTCCGCCAGCAACTCCCCGATGCCCGCTCGGGCGGCGATGCGGCCGAGCAGCTCCCTGACCGCCTCGACGTTGCCCCAGCGCAGGTCGAGCCCATCCAGGTCCGCCCGGGACAGGAGGCCCTTGTCGTGACACTCCATGACCCAGCCGACGGTCCACGAGGCCTCGTTGCAGTCGAGCCCCAGGCGGTCGACTTCTCGCGCAAGCATGACGACCGCACCCAGGTCGGTGTTGCCGATCTGCGGCCCCCAGGCGGCCAGCTGCTCGTACTCGGGCTCCTCTCCCACGAGCCCCTTGTACGGCCCCTCGGTGACGGTGACTTCCTTGACGTGGGCGAACCGGCACTTGTAGCAGGGCATCGAGCGCGTCTCGAAGTGCGTGCGCATGTACTGCCCGTTCATGCGCTCGTGCTCGGGGTAGATGTTGGTCGTGTAGTTGCGAACGGGGAGCCGGCCGCCGTCGTGGACCGCGGAGAAGCCGCCCCCGGTGCCCCACTTGTACAC
>JAZBOM010000446.1:0-9004 GCA_036351205.1 Thermoleophilia bacterium
CGGCGGCTTCGACTGCTCGGGCTTCGTCTGGTACGTGCTCAAGGTGCGCTTCGGCTACCCGATCTACGAGCGCACGGCGTCGGCCATGGCGCGCGCCGCCGTGCCGCGCATCACGCGTAGCGGCCTCAAGTGCGGCGACATGATCTTCTTCGGCTACGGCGGCACGGCCTCGAGCGTCACCCAGATCTACCACGCCGGGATCTACCTGGGTCGCGGCTGGTTCATCCACTCGACCGGCTCGTCGGCCGGCGTCATGCTCGCCTCGCTGAACACGTCGGCCTACTGGCGCGACCACTTCGCCTGGGGCCGCCGGGTGCTCAAGCCGGCCGAGCTCGTCGTCCTCTGAGCGGGCAGGCCCGCGCGGGCCGGTGCGGCTCGCGTTCCGCCACCCTCGGCGCTGCGCCGCGCCGCCACGCCCCACGCCGCGCCACCGACGGCGCGCCGTCGTGGAGGCTGCCGGCCGTCAGTCCAGGCCGCTGTACTGGCGCCGGTAGTACTCGAGCCACTCCCCGGACTTGAGCCGGCGCCACCAGGCTTCGTGCTCCAGATACCAGGCGACCGTGCGCGCGAGGCCGTCGTCGAAGCTCGTCGCCGGCGCCCAGCCGAGACTGCGCAGCCTGGTGCAGTCGACCGAGTAGCGCCGGTCGTGCCCCGGGCGGTCGGCGACGAAGCGGATCAGCCCGGGGTCGGCGCCGACCAGCTCGAGGATGCGCCGTGTGAGGGTCAGGTTGTCGATCTCGTGGCCTCCGCCGATGTTGTAGACCTGCCCCTCTTCGCCGGCGCGCAGCGCGAGGTCGACGGCGGCGCAGTTGTCCTCGACGTAGAGCCAGTCGCGTACGTTGCGGCCGTCGCCGTAGACCGGCAGCGGCGCACCGTCGACGGCGTTGGTGATGAAGAGCGGGACGATCTTCTCGGGGTACTGGTTGGGGCCGTAGTTGTTCGAGCTGCGGGTGATCAGGGCCGGTGTGCCGTAGGTGGTGACGTAGGAGAGCACGAGGAGGTCGCCGGCCGCCTTGCTCGCCGAGTAGGGGCTCGACGGGCCGAGCGGGGACTCCTCGGTGAACGACCCGTCCTCGATGGAGCCGTAGACCTCGTCGGTCGAGACCTGCAGGTAGCGGCCGACGCCGAGCGAGCGCACCGCCTCGAGCAGCGTGTGGGTGCCGAGCACGTCGGTGCGGATGAAGTCCTGCGGGCCGCTGATCGAGCGGTCGACGTGGGTCTCGGCGGCGAAGTTGACCACCGCGTCGGCGCCGTCGAGCGTGGCGCTCACGACCTCCGGGTCGCAGATATCGCCCTTGACGAACGCGTAGCGGGGATCGCCGGCGACGTCCTCGAGGTTCTCGAGGTTGCCGGCGTACGTCAGCTTGTCGAGGACCACGACCTCGTCCTCGGGGTGCTCGCGCAGCACGAAGTGCACGAAGTTGGAGCCGATGAAGCCGGCGCCGCCGGTGACGACGATGCGCACCGCGGGACCTCCTTACTCCTGGGGGCCGAGTTCCTCGAGCGCCGCGGCGACCCCGTCGACCCAGTGCGGAAGGCGGGGGACGGGGCGCTCGCTGGCGAGGGCCGAGAAGGCCGGCCGGGGCGCCGGCCGGCCCAGCTCGGCCGTCGTGATCGGCACGACGTCGACGTCGAGGCCGGCCAGGGCGACGATCTCGCGGGCGAACTCGAGCCAGGAGCAGTAGCCGCTGCCCGCCATGTGGTAGATGCCGGGGCCGACACCGAGGCGCAGGGCTTCGTCGACCGCCGCCGCGAGGTGACCTGCGAAGGTCGGCGAGCCGACCTGGTCGTCCACGACGCGCAGCGGCTCGCCGCTTCCAGCCGACCCGCCGTCGCGGCCGCCGCCGGTCCGCTGCGTCGCGGCGGCGAGGATGCTCTTCACGAAGTTGCGGCCGGTGGCCGAGAAGAGCCAGCTCGTGCGGATCACGATGCCGTGCGGCCACTCGAGGACGAGGCGCTCGCCCTCGAGCTTGGTGCGCCCGTAGACGCCGAGAGGGCGCGGCGCGTCGCTCTCCAGGTACGGCGCGCGCTTCTCGCCGTCGAAGACGTAGTCGGTCGAGAAGTAGACCAGGGCGGTGTGCGTACCACGGAGGGCGGAGACGAGGTTGCGCGTACCGTCGACGTTGATGGACTCGGCGGCGGCCGGGTCGGCCTCGGCGCCATCGACGTCGGTGTAGGCGGCCGTGTGCAGGACGACGTCGGGCTCGAAGCCGCGCACGGCCGCGCGCACGGCGCCGGCGTCGCGGATGTCGAGGGCCTCCTCGCGCGAGAGGAAGACCTCGCCCTCGAGGAGGCGCGCGAACTCGGTCGCCAGCTGCCCGCCGGCGCCGGTGACGAACCAGCGCGGCCCGGTCACCGCGGCTTCACGCTCCGGCCGCCGGGGCGGCCGGCGGTCGCCGGGCTGCGGGGTCGCCGTCGGCCGGGCGCCGGTCGCTCACCGCAGCCTCACGCCCCAGTCGTAGCCGATCCCGGGGTCGTCGTGCGGGCGTTCCTCCTGGTCGGGTGCGTCGTAGCGGTAGGGCTCCGTGGGGGCGTTGACGATGTACGCCTCCTCCGGGCCGACGCACTTCCAGCCATGCCAGACGCCCGCCGGGATCTTGACGAGCAGCGGGCTGTGCTCGCCCATGAAGAACTCGTCGGTCTGGCCCCGGGTGGAGGAGCCGTCGCGATCGTCGTGCAGGACGAGCTTGATCATCCCCTTCACGCAGACGACGTTGTCGGCCTGGCCGTGGTGGAGATGCCAGCCCTTGACCACCCCCGGCAGCGTGGTGGTCATGTAGAACTGGCCGAACCTCTCGAAGAGGTCGTCGTCGCAGCGCAGGCACTCCATGAGGCGGCCGCGCTCGTCGGGGATCACCTTGAGCCGCTTGGTCATGACGCCGTCGATCACGCTGCCCGCCCTTCGTCCGTGCGGCCGCGGCCGCCTAGAGGATGCCGATCTGGCTGGAGTCGCCGACCATGAAGCGATAGGCCACGGGCCGCCCGTCGGAACGGGCGATCACGCAATCGCGGCCGATGAGGCTGTCGGTCATGCGCGCTCCCAGGCGGCTGATGCGGCTGTCGCCGAGGATGATCGAGTGCTCGATCTCGGCCTCCTCGATGGTGACCCCGTCGCTGATCGCCGTGTAAGGCCCGATGAAGGTGTCGCGCAGCACGCAGCGCTCGCCGATGACCGCCGGGCCGCGCACGGTGCAGCGCTCGAGCAGCGAGCCGGCGCCGACGCGTACGGCCCCCTCGAGCGTGGTCTGGCGCAGCTCGCCCTGCACGTCGGAGTCGATGGTGCCGAGGATCAGGCGGTTGGCCTCGAGCATGTCCTCGAGCTTGCCCGTGTCCTTCCACCAGCCCGTGACGCGGTGCGACTCGACGCGCAGGCCGCGGTCGATCATGTGCTGGATCGCGTCGGTGATCTCGAGCTCGTTGCGCGAGGAGGGCGAGATCGCCTTGACGCTCGCGAAGACGGCGGGGGTGAAGAGGTACACGCCGACGAGGGCGAGGTCGCTGCGCGGCTCCTTCGGCTTCTCGACGAGCCGCGCGACGCGACCGTCGGGATCGAGCTCGGCGATGCCGTACGAGGAGGGGTCGGTCACCTGCTGGAGGAGGATCAGGGCGTCGGGGCCGCTCTCGGCGAAGCGCTCGACGAAGCGCGTGACGCCCTCCTTGAGCAGGTTGTCGCCGAGGTACATGACGAACGGGCTGTCGCCGAGGTAGGGCTCGCTGATGAGCACCGCGTGGGCGAGCCCCAGCGGCGCCTCCTGCGGGATGTAGGTGACGCGCAGGCCGAAGCGGGAGCCGTCGCCGACCGCGGCCTCGATCTCGGCGCGCGTCTCGCCGACGACGATGCCGACGTCGTCGATGCCGGCCGCGCGCAGCGCCTCGAGGCCGTAGAAGAGCACGGGCTTGTTGGCCACCGGCACGAGCTGCTTCGCCGAGGTGTGGGTGATGGGGCGAAGCCGGGTGCCGGCCCCCCCGCTCAAGATGAGTCCCTTCACGCTCCGCCCCTCAGAGCGCCCGAGGCTAGATCGTCTCGGTGCCGCTCAGTTCGTCGTCGCTCTCGGTCGAGAGCAGGTCGAGCACGCGGTCGGGAGCGACCGCCTTGCCGACGAACACCACGTTGGGCCCCGCCCACAGGGTGACGCGCGCGCCGGTCGGCAGGCTCACGGGGGCACCGTCGCGGACGATGTGCGTCAGCGTCGAGTGCTCGACGTCGCGCTCGACCTCGCAGCGCTCGATGGCGAACGGCTCGCCGTCGTCGACCTGCAGGCGCGGCTCTCTGCTCGCGTCGATGATCACGGGCGCGAGTATAGCACCCGATGCGCGCGCGCAGGCGGCACGCCCCTGCGAGGTTGGTGGTAGGCTGTCCGTGTCTGTTCGGACGCATCCATGGGGGAGAGAGGGAGGCGGAGTGTGAAAGGGAGAGTTGTGAGGCGGCGGCGGCGGCTGATGGTCGTCGCCACGGTCCTGGCGGTGCTCGTCGCCGGTCTCGTCTGGGGTCTCACCGGGGCGCTGGCCGAGTCGGAGAGCCCTGCGCCGGCCGGCGGCAAGACGACCCTGAGGCTGGGGTGGACCAACGACCCCGACAACCTCAACCCGTTCGTCGGCTACGAGTCGTCGTCCTACGAGATCTGGTCGGTCAACTACGACCTCCTCGTGGGCTTCCGTGCCGAGGATCTCGCGAACGTGCCCGGCGTGGGGCTGGCGAGCGCCTGGGAGACGTCCGACGACGGCTTGGTGTGGACGTTCACCATCGTGGAGGGCGCCACCTGGCAGGACGGCGAGCCTCTCACCGCGAGCGATGTGGCCTTCACCTTCAACTACATCATCGACAACGAGATGGGCATGTTCATCGACTACATGCTCTTCATCGAGAGCGTCGAGGCTCCCGACGACACACATGTGGTCGTCACGTGCTCGCAGCCCAAGGCCAACATGCTCGGGCTCTGGATACCGATCCTGCCCGAGCACATCTGGAGCAAGGTCGATCCGGCGGACGCGGAGTCGGGCTTCCCGAACAAGCCGCCGATCGTGGGCAGCGGCCCCTTCCAGTGCGTCGAGTGGCAGAAGGGCGAGTACGTCCGCATGGAGGCCAACAAGAACTACTGGAAGGGCGCGCCGAAGATCGACGAGGTCATCTATCAGACGTATCAGAACGCCGACACGATGGCCCAGGACCTCAAGTCCGGCAACCTCGCCTCGGCGTGGAACATCCCGGCGGCGCAGTTCCAGCCCCTCGGGAACGAGCCGCATCTCGAGTCGATCGAGGCCGTCACGGCGGGTTACGATCAGCTCGGTTTCAACTGTGCCGACCCCGACGTCTTCCCCAAGTCCAAGGGTCATCCGGTGATCACCGAGCCCGCCTTCCGTCGTGCCCTGCAGTGGGCGATCGACCAGGAGAAGATCGTCGAGATCGCCTACAACGGCTTCGCGCGCCCCGGTTCCACCATCGTGATGCCCGACTTCTACGACGCCGACGCGGACTTCCACTGGGAGCCCACCGACGACGTCGCCTATACGTTCGACCTGGACCGCTGCCGGCAGGAGCTCGACGCCGCGGGGTACACGGACAGTGACGGTAACGGCATCCGCGAGTACAAGGGCGAGGACATCAAGCTGCGTCTCTATGCCCGTACCGAGTCGACCGAGAGCCAGAACAGCGGCAAGCTGATCACGGGCTGGCTCGAGGAGGTCGGTCTCGACATCGACTACCAGGTCATCGACGACGGCGCGCTCGGTGACAAGCAGTACAACTACGAGGGCGACGACTTCGCTCCCGATTTCGACCTGTTCATCTGGGGTTGGGGCGGCGACGTCGACCCCAACTTCATCCTCTCGATCATGACGACGAACTCGATCGAGGCGTGGAGCGACTGCAACTGGTCGAACGAGGAGTACGACAGGCTCTTCGAGGAGCAGCAGGGCACGATCGACCTCCAGGAGCGCATCGCCCTCGTCCACGACATGCAGAAGATCGTCTACGACGAGTCGCCGTACATCGTCCTCGTGTACCCGAGAGACCTCACCGCCTACGACACGGGCGACTGGACCGGCTGGGTCCGAGCCCAGGGCGGCAAGGGGAACGTCTGGTACAACACACAGATGGATTCGTACCTCAACGTCCAGCCCGCGACCGGCGAGGACGCCGCCGAGGACGGCTCGAACACGGCGCTCATCGTCGGCATCATCGCCGCGGTGGTCGTGATCGGGCTCATCATCGTGTTCGTGGTCCGCGGCCGCGGGGGCAAGGCCGAGGAGTTCTGAGCCACGACGCGGCCGGCGTCTGAGACACCGGCGCAGGAGCGGACTGAACGGGGCGGGCGCCCGACGGGCGCCCGCCCCGTCGCACGTACAGCATCGCCTCCGGACGGGGTGTCCGCCGTGCCCGGCGCCGGCCGTGCCTACGAGGCGAAGCTCAGGTACGGGAGCCAGGAGTCGTGGACGCGGTCCACGTGCAGGTAGACGAAGGCCGCCGCCTCGGGCGGGCGTGGGGCGCGTGGCAGGCGGAAGCCGACATGGTGCGGCAGGCGGTCGCCCTTCTTGCGGTTGCAGGCCGCGCAGGAGGTGACGACGTTGTCCCAGGTGTCCCCGCCGCCCTTCGAGCGCGGCACGACGTGGTCGACGGTGAGGTGGCGGTCGCTCCCGCAGTACTGGCAGCGGTGACGGTCGCGGGCGAAGACGGCGCGGCGCGTGAGCCGGGCGCCGTTGCGGCGCGGCACGTGGACGTAGTTGGACAGGCGGATCACGTGAGGCAGGGCGAAGGCGGAGTGCTCGGAGTGGTAGACGGCCGCGGACGACTCGACCACTTCGGCCTTCTCCTTCAGGAGGAGCACGAGCGCGCGGCGCGCGGAACACACGTTGAGCGGCTCGTAGGTGCTGTTGAGCACGAGCACGGTGCGCATTGCCGCGATAGTAGCAGATGGCGCGTGAGCGAGCGGCTAAGATGGCCCCTATGGACCTCTTCTCCCTGCCCGAGGACCGCCAGGCGGCCGAGGCGCCGCTGGCGGCGCGCATGCGGCCGCGCACGCTGGCCGAGTTCGTCGGCCAGGAGCACATCGTCGGGCGGGGTAGCGTCTTGCGCGCCGCGATCGAGCGCGGCCAGCTCTTCTCGATGCTCTTCTTCGGGCCGCCCGGCAGCGGCAAGACCACGCTGGCCCGGGTCATCGCCGCCGAGACCGGCGCCCGCCTCGTGCAGCTCTCGGCGGTGAGCTCGGGCACGGCCGACGTGCGCGCCGCGATCCAGGGCGCGCGCGAGGCGCGCGGCCTCGGCGGCGCCCACACGATCCTCTTCATCGACGAGATCCACCGCTTCAACAAGGCGCAGCAGGACGCGCTGCTGCCGGCCATCGAGGACGGGATCGTGACGCTCATCGGCGCGACCACCGAGAACCCCTACTTCGAGGTCAACTCGGCGCTCATCTCGCGCTGCCAGCTGTACCGCTTCGAGGCGCTCACCGCAGGGCAGGTCGAGGAGATCGTCGCGGCCGCGCTGGGCGACGCCGAGCGCGGCCTCGGCGGCCGGGCCGTCACCCTCGCCGAGGGCGGCCTCGCCTTCCTCGCCGAGATCTCGCGCGGCGACGCCCGCGTCGCGCTCAACGCCCTCGAGACGGCGGCGCGCTCGCGCGCCGCCGTCGAGGGCGCGGGCGACGCAGGCGTCGCTGCGGTGACGCTCACCGTCGACGACCTGCGCGACGCCTCGCAGAAGACACCTGTGGCCTACGACCGTGACGACGCCCACTACGACACCATCTCGGCCTTCATCAAGTCGCTGCGCGGCAGCGACCCCGACGCGGCGCTCTACTACATGGCCTCGATGATCGCCGGCGGCGAGGACCCCAAGTTCATCGCCCGCCGCATGATCGTCTTCGCGAGCGAGGACGTCGGCAACGCCGACCCGACGGCGCTCCTGGTCGCCGTGGCGGCGTCGCGCGCCGTCGAGTTCGTCGGCCTGCCCGAGTGCCGCATCAACCTCGCCCAGGCCGCCGTCTACCTGTCGCTGGCGCCGAAGAGCAACGCCTCCTACGAGGCGATCGACGCCGCCCTCGCCGACGTGCGCCGGGCGGGCAACGAGCCGCCGCCACCACACCTCCGTGACGCCTCGTACCGTGGAGCCAGGGACCTCGGTCACGGCGAGGGCTACCGCTATCCGCACGCCCACGGCGGGTGGGTCGAGCAGCAGTACCTTCCAGAGAAGTTGTCCGGCCGCCGATACTACACGGCAAAGGCCGGCGCCGAGCTCGACATGGCGGCCGAGACCGAACGCCGTCGCACGTCGCGGCGCGCACGGCACGAAGAGAGGGAGACATGACGACGACCAACCTCGCGATCCTCGCCTTCCTCGGCGCGGCGCTCGTCGGACTCGTGATCGCCTGGTACTGGGCCCGTACGCTCAAGGAGCGCTTCGAGGCGGAGTCGCGGTCGCACGGCGGCGCCGTCCGGATCGAGCTCTCGCCCGGGCACGGGGCCAGCCTGCGCGGGCTGACGCCCGAGCCCATCCTGCTCAAGCAGGCCGCCGACGGCGTGCGCGTGCAGATCGACGACCGCCCGATGCTGCCGCTCGCCGCGTTCCTCGCCGGCGAGGCCTCCGCGGCCCTGCGCGAGGCCGCCGTCCGCATCGCCCAGCACTTCGGGCAGAACTGGACGGTCCTGCTCACCGTGCACGCGGACGAGTCGGTCACCGTACAACGGCTGGCGTAGCGCTGGAGCGCAGGAGAGCCTAAGCTCTCACCGTATACAGGACTGTAGACGGGTAAAGTCGGTGGTCGGTTCTACCGAAGAACACTCCGTCGGTCGTCTGCGCCCGCGCGCCGGCTCACGCCCTTAGCAGCCAAGGAGGCCACGATGAAACGGCTGATCAAGTTCCTGCTCGGTCTCGCCGCTGGGGCGACGGTGGCCGCGCTGGTGACGCCCAAGTCGGGGCGGGAGATGCGCGAGCAGTTGCTCGCGGGCGTCTCGGGCCGTCTGTTGCCGCCGCCTCCCGAGCCTCAGACGCTGCTCCAGGAGCCCACACCCG